>JAFXGX010000059.1 GCA_017536695.1 Bacteroidaceae bacterium
GCATAGCCGTAGGTTATGCCGTTTGGGTTGCGAAAAGCAAAACGAGTCAATGACCTTTTTTGTTATCGACAAGTTTTGCAGCAACAGGTCAAACGTAGCACTCCCACCCCTCCGCCAGTAAACTGGCACCTCCCCTCAGGCAGAGGAGGAATTTAACTTTTGTCGTTTGGGTTGCGAAAAGCAAAACGAGTCAATGACAGTGCAAATATAGAATGACAAAACTTTAGTTTTGTTATCGGCAAGTTCATTAGCGGTTGGTCGCACGCAGCATGGGTTAAACTCATGCCGTGCAGGCCGCTAAAGAATGAACGCGCCAATGACAGTGCAAATATAGAATGACAAAGTTTACTTGAAATTCTGTCCGATGATTTTATCCACTAACTTTGCACCGAGAGTCTCAAAACAGCCCCAATGCCATATTCCACCGCCTGTCTTGTCGCATCCGGCAAAGTCAAGCATTATGATGCCTGTGGGCTGCGGCTTTGTGGTAAGTGAATTGATTACAATTGGGTGAATCCTCTCGGCATTGCGTTTGTAGCCGCTTGTCGTTGCAAACGGAGTGAAGCCTAACCAGCGGTTACAGTATCCGCTGAGGAAATTTATTGTCCACACATCTGCGGGTGCAGATGCGGCACGTTGCAGGCATTGAAACACTGCTTCTTCTTTGGCTTTCTGCTTTTCTTTGTCCGTGGGGGCATAGTAGTCCTGCATTTGCAGGCGGGCCATAGCATTATCGGCAAGCGATGTCATTACTGCATCTGTAGTGCCCTGGGGCGAATGGTTCCAACCTTTAATGATTGCTCCGCGGTTGTTGCCTGTATATACGTTACGGCTAAGGAATATTATTTTGCCACGAGCGTCCCTAACGCTCATTGCGGGGGAAAATATTGCCGCCCTATCACCGATGTTCTCAATGGCTTTGCCCACTGCTTGTGGCCACAGTGCACGTTCGGCGCTGTTCTCGCTGTCGTTCTCTTCACGCAGCAGCACAATGGCAAACTCCGTGGGGTGCTCGGCCAGTTTGTTGCATAATATTTCCAACGCCTTGCCGAATGATATTTTTGTCCTGATGGGGCCGTGGTAAATGTGCAGTTCCTCTCCATTTACGGCAGGACGTAGGTCAAAGGCACGCACACCGCAATCCCACAATGCGGCAAGTGACAGTTCCTGAGTCTTCCCGAAGCCTGCAACCATGTGCACTCCTTCGCCTGTTGCTGCGTCGTGTGCCCCAGGGATTGAGAGCGATGCAACGGTACGGGAATCGTCAAGGTGCTGCATCCAATTGTGTCCGCCAAAGTCTTGCGCTATTGCAATCAGCGGGCAGCACAAGAGCAGTATTGTGTATTGGATTATCTGTCTCATTTGCAGTTGTTGTCTTACCTAAGGTACCAATGTTTACATGTCTTTTTAACTTGAGTCCGATATAAACTCAACCAAACCGCGAAACTGTCATCCTGACAAAGCGAAGCGGCGGAAAGAACTCTGCACCCATTCTGTAGAGATGCTTCACTACGTTCAGCATGACAAAAATGCTTTAGACAACACCGATATTCAGTTTTCACTTTTCCGCTCTTTTGTAAACGAGTAAGGCGCATCCCCGTCGGTTATTCCGCGTGAAAGGTTGGGCTGTGGGGTCATCTGCACCTCGATGCGTGCGCCTTTTGTCAGTGCCTCATGGGTGATGTAGTTGTGTCTGTACTCATTGCCGTTGAGCAGCATTCTGCCTATGTAGATGTTGTCGTGGCTGTTCTCCGGGGCTTCCACGGTGAATGTGTTGCTGTTCTCAAGATGCACCGTGGCTCTCTTGAACAGCGGTGCACCTAATACATACTCGTTGCTTGCGGGGCATACGGGGTAGAACCCGAGTGCCGAGAACACATACCATGCCGATGTCTGACCGTTGTCCTCATCGCCGCAGTAGCCGTCGGGGGTGGGGGAGTACATGCGCTCCATCACCTCGCGCAACCGGTACTGCGCCTTCCACGGCTCTCCTGCATAGTTGTATAGGTATATCATGTGCTGGATAGGCTGGTTGCCATGTGCATAGTTGCCCATGTTCATTACCGTCATCTCGCGTATCTCATGAATGGGGAACCCGTAGTAGCTGTCGTCGTAGAGCGGCGGTACGGCAAAAACGGAGTCGAGCATCGTTGTGAAGTCCTTCTTCCCGCCCATAAGGTCTATAAGCCCTTGCACGTCGTGGAATACCGACCACGTGTAGTGCCAGCTGTTGCCCTCGGTAAAGTTCCCGCCCCATTTAAGCGGCGAAAAGTTCTCCTCGAATGTGCCGTCAGCCTTGCGCCCGCACATCAGGTTGTAGTCGCTGCGGAACAGGTTGCGGTAGTTGAGGGCACGCTTCTCAAGCTCGCGTATCTCCTTTTTGGGCCTTTCCAGTTTCTTTGCTACCTGCAGTATGCACCAGTCGTTGTATGCATATTCCAGTGTGCGTGCAGCACTCTCATGTATTCCTGCGTCGCATGGAACGTAACCCAAACGGTTATATTGTTCATGTCCGGTGCGCCCTGTCGATGATACCTCGGGATGTACTGCATTCGCACCATGCTGCAGCCCTTGGTACAGCAACTCCGTGTCGCTAACGCGTATGCCTTTTATGAGCGCGTCGGCAAGTACCGATGCCGAGTTGTTTCCAACCATGCAACCTCTGTGTCCCGGGCTTGCCCACTCGGGGAAGAAACCGCTCTCGCGGTAGCTGTTCAGCAGTCCTTCCTGAATCTCGGTGTTCACCGACGGGTATACGAGGTTCAGCAGCGGGAACAGGCAACGGAAAGTATCCCAGAATCCAGTGTCGGTGTACATGTAACCGGGCAGCACCTTGCCGTTGTAGGGACTGTAGTGAAATATGCTGCCGTCTGCGGCAATCTCGTAGAACTTGCGGGGGAAAAGCAATGAGCGGTAGAGGCAGGAGTAGAATGTGCGCATGTGGTCAATGTCGCCCTCAACCTCAATGCGCGACAGTACGCTGTTCCAGCGGTCGCGTCCCTGTGCAACAAGCGTGTCGAAAGAGTTGTCTCCCAGCTCGCCGAGGTTTCTCATCGCCTGCTCCTCGCTGATGAATGATGACGCCACGCGCGCATGCACCGTTTCGCTCTTGTAGGTACTGAACCCGATGACGGCACCGGTGTGGTAGCCAGTCTGTTGCAACGTGTTCTCTTTCAGCGAAGGCTGCATGGCACTGTCGGCAACGAAGGTCGCGACATGCTCGAAAGGCTTGTCGAACTGCACCACAAAATAGTTACGGAAGTTAGACGGCACACCGCCGCTGTTTCGCGTGGTATACCCTTTTATCATCCTCAGCTCGGGGATAATCTCGACGTGTGACCCTTGGTCGTACGCGTCGACCACTATGTAAGAGTCAGCCTTTGGGAAAGTGAAACGGAACATCGCTGCTCGTTCGGTAGGTGTCAGCTCGGTAACGATGTCATAGTCGGCAAGATATACCTTGTAATAGTGCGGCTGTGCCGTCTCGCTCTTGTGCGAGAACCAGCTTGCCCTGCTCTTCTCGTCCAAATTGGGCTTGCCTGTCACAGGCATCAGTGAGAACTGCCCGTAGTCATTTATCCATGGGCTGGGCTGGTGCGTCTGCTCAAAACCGTATATCCTGTTCGCGGTGTAGGTGTATTGCCACCCGTCGCCCATGCGGTTTGTGCGTGGGGTCCAGGAATTCATGCCCCATGGCATTGCTATGGCAGGGTAGGTGTTCCCTGCCGACAGTTCGAACGATGACTGTGTTCCCATGAGCGGGTTCACATATTGCACGTAGTCGCGTTTCTCCTGTGCACCTGCTGTCGCAAGCGTGACAAGCAGTGATATAATAAGAAGGACTCTTTTCATACGTAAATCCTTATATTTTCAAGAGGCTGACTGAAAAGGCTCTTTTGTTGTTACGCTTGATATGTCGCATCCGTTCAGAATGACAAAACTTTAGTTTTGTTATCGGCGAGTTCATTAGCGGTTGGTCGCACGCAGCATGGGTTAAACTCATGCCGTGCGGGCCGCTAAAAGATGAACGAGCCAATGACCTTGCAAATATAGAATGACAAAACTTTAGTTTTGTTATCGGCGAGTTTTGCAGCAACAGGTCAAACGCAGCATAGCCGCAGGTTATGCCGTTTGGGTTGCGAAAAGCAAAACGAGTCAATGACCTTGCAAATATAGAATGACACTCCGAAGGGAACCGTATATTGTAATCTCTTAGATGTTCGCAATACGCATTATGTCGGCGAACACGCCTGCAGCTGTTACGCTGGCACCTGCACCATAGCCCTGTATGAGCATCGGATACTCCTTGTATCGCTCTGTTGTCAGCAGGATGATGTTGTTGCTGCCCTCAAGATGATAGAACGGATGACGCTCATCGACCTTGCTCAGCGCAACACTTCCCTTGCCGTTCTCGTATCGGGCGATGAAACGCCAATGCTTCTTCTCGGCTGCAAGCTCTCTGCGCTCGCTCTCGAACTGTGCGTCAAGCTGCGGCAGCTTCGCCCAGAAATTCTCCAGTGTGCCGTCGAAAAGCTCCTGAGGAATGAACAGGTTCGCCTCCACATCCTCCTGCTCTATGGCATATCCGGCCTCGCGTGCAAGGATGACCAGCTTCCTTATCACATCCTTTCCGCACAGGTCAATGCGCGGGTCGGGCTCGCTGTAACCCTTCTCCTGTGCCAGTCGCACCGCCTCGCTCAGCGGGATCTCGCGGCTAAGCACGTTGAAAATGAAGTTCAGCGTTCCGCTAAGCACCGCCTCAATCTTCAGAATCTTGTCGCCGCTGTTTATGAGGTCGTTGATAGTGTTTATGATTGGCAATCCTGCGCCTACATTGGTCTCGAACAGATACTTTATGTTGCGCTGACGTGCAATGTGTTTCAGTTTGCAGTATGTAGCATAGTCGCTCGATGCGGCAATCTTGTTCGCTGCAACGACGCTTATGTTGTGCGACAGCAGGTCGGCATAGATTGATGCCACCTCACCGTTGGCGGTGCAGTCCACGAACACCGAATTGAAAATGTTCATGTGTATTATCTCATCGCGCAACTGCTTGATGTTGCTCTCCTTGCTCTCCTTGAGCGCAGTGCGGTAATTCGTGAGGTCAAGCCCTTCGCGGTCGAATATCGCGTGACGGCTGTTGGCAATGCCTACGATGTTCAGTTTCAGGCTATGCTCCTTCTTCAGTTTCTCCTGCTGCGATGCTATCTGTTCGATGAGGCTGCCGCCCACTGTGCCAATGCCGCAGATGAACAGGTTCAGTACCTTGTACTCCGATAGGAAGAACGAGTCATGTATCACGTTCAGTGTCTTGCGCAGCAGCTTCGAGTCGATGACAAACGAGATGTTCGTCTCCTGCCCGCCCTGGGCGCATGCAATCACGTTGATACCGTTGCGTCCCAGTGTCTGGAACAGCTTGCCTATGATGCCGGCGTTGTGGCGCATGTTCTCGCCCACAATGGCAACGGTCGACAGCTCCGATGTGGCGCGCACGCTCTCCATCAGACCCATTGAAATCTCCTTGGCGAACTCCTCGTTCAGCACCCTGCATGCCTTCTCTGCATCCACGTGGCGCAGACCGAGCGATGTGCTGTTCTCCGATGAAGCCTGTGCTACAAGGAACACGCTTATATCGGCATTGGCGAGAGCACGGAAAATCCTCTGGTTTACACCTACCACACCCACCATGCCGAGTCCCTGGACTGTAAGCAGGTCGGTGTCGTTGATGCTCGATATACCCTTGATGAGTCTTCCCTCATCTTCGCTGTGGTCATCGATGACTGTTCCGGCAGCCTCGGGGTTGAATGTGTTCTTTATCTTTATTGGAATGTTCGCCTTGAATACAGGGTATATTGTAGGCGGGTACACCACTTTTGCGCCGAAGTTGCACAGCTCGGTTGCCTCGACGTAGCTCAGGTGCCCTATGGTATATGCGTTGTTTATGACGCGCGGGTCGGCAGTCATGAATCCGTCTACGTCGGTCCATATCTCGAGGCAACTCGCTTTGAGTGTCGCTGCTATTATCGCTGCAGTGTAGTCGCTTCCGCCACGTCCCAGGTTGGTTATCTCCTCGCTCTCCTTGTCCTGTGCAATGAAACCGGGCACCACTATTACCTGTTCGGTGCAGCCGTCAAAGTGCTCATGAATGAGCCTGTCGGTAACCTCATCGGCAAGGATATACTTGTTGTGCTTTGTCTCGGTCTTTATGAAGCGGCGCGAGTTGAAACGTACGGCACCATCAATGAGTGCCGTTGTTATGCGGCTCGAAATCCTCTCGCCGTAGCTTACGATAGTGGCTTCCGATTTTGGAGTGATGTTGTTTATGAGCGCGAGTCCCTGGTATATGTTGTTCAGCTCGTTCAGGAGCATGTCTACCTCCTGTAACAGCGCCGAACGCTTCTCATCGCAAGGTATTATCGCGTTTATCAGGTCGTGGTGACGTGTCACAATCTCCTGAAACTCCCTGTTGAAACCCTCATCGCCGTTCACGGCCATGTTCGCGGTCTTTATCAGTTTGTCGGTCACTCCACCTAGAGCCGATACCACCACAATGACGCGCTCCTCTTTTGCAGCGCTCTCTACAATGTTCTTAAGGTTTAGTATACTGTTTACGGAACCTACCGATGTCCCGCCGAATTTCATTACTTTCATCTGCTGTCAGTCGTTTAGTGCTGTATTGTTTTCAAGCAAAATGCAAATTTATAGTTTTTGTAAGAGAATATGTTTTAAAATTATTAAAAAATCGAAGCCTGTTGTATTTTTAGGGCATAGAGCATGTTCTTGGGCGGGCTGACCCCGCCCCTACACGTTACACACTAAACGTTAAACATTGACAGCACTCGCTGACCGCGACCCACGCGGCACGAATTACTCCCGTGCTTCGCGTGACCAATCGCTGCTCGCACTGTCGATGTTACATTAAACATTAAACAATAGACATTGCACTTTTGTACCCCTCCGGCTTGGCAGCCACCTCCCCTACAGGTGAGGAATTTTATCGCAGCAAACAATTGCTCCCCTGTAGGGGAGCTCCGCGCAGCGGTGAGGGGTACGTGCCTGGAGTTGTTTTTATCGGGAACGGTTAGCAATGGTAATTCCAATGATAACCGGCACCGTCAAATTCCACAGCTTGAACCTGCTTGTTTTTTGGAAATAGTGCGAGGCCTGTTTGACTGCTAGTTAGACGCTCTCCCATTTTAAATCTCCGGCATTTCCACCAGTTGGCTGTCAATGGGGATATTGTGCGCCTTCGCACGGCTGTGAGCAGGGATGTAGTTGCATGCTATGTCAAACCTCAGCTTGCTCAGGAAACATTTTCTTATTATCGACAGGTTCTTGTGCAAGGGATTCTCGCTCGGGTCGGTCAGAGCCTTGAACATACGGTCGAGCACCGACCGGTTCTTGCGTCCCGAGACGGCACTGTAGATGCTCTTCAGCTCGCTCTCATAGTCGTGTATCTCCTTCAGGATGATACCCTCGGGATGATGCAGGAACAGAATATACAGTGCCTTGGGCAGTGGCTCGAGCTTAATTGTTATCTGCGGGTAGAGCGGCAGACTCATGTTGAACTTGCTGTCGAAATGTATCGGGCTTATGGCTGTGCACTCCTCGGGCATGATGTTTTCTGCGAGCAGGTCGCTTCCCAGATATTCGCTGTTGTCCCACCCTTCCCGGCTGTCGTTGCCCGGCAGCCTGTATCTCTCATAACCGGACACTCCCTTGCTGTCGCGTGCGATGTCGTAGCGTACCACATAGTCCAGGAACCTGTAGAGCGTTATCAGGTAGTCTCCGTCGCGCTCAAAGTCATCCTCGTATAGTATGTCGGCGCAGTAGCTGCCGTCCTCAGTGGGCGTCACGTCGCATATGTACATCAGACGGCTCTTCTTTTGGTTCTTCTCCTCTTTCCTGAATGCCTTAATGCGCTCATTCAGCTCATCTTTGCCCAGGGTAGGGCACTGACGCAGTATGAGGCTCTTGAGCGAGCGGCTTCCGAGGAGCGAGCGCGACACGATGTTGAATGCTGCGTATCTGACACCTCTCTGCGCAAGGTGTTTCTCTATACTTTTCATGTGTCCGCGAATGTAGCGGTTCAGCGCCTTATCCCGCTCTCCCTCAATGAGGAAAAATGATAGCTCGGCGCCCTGATAGCTGTCCGATATGTCGGTAAAGTGTCTCATGCTGTTCCTTTCTGTCTCTTCGGTTATCGGCAACGGCCGATTTATTTAGCGAAGTAATCAAATTTTTCAATAAATGCAAAATTGTTTATCAATATAACAATCTCTTCGGAAGGAAAAGATGTTTTTTCGCCCGCTTTTTGTATCTTCGCGCAACAACAAATGTTATAAACCGATATTAAATAATGAAAACAACAGCTCATACATTCAGGTCATGGCTCATTGCGACACGTCCATGGTCATTCCCTGCGTCTGCCATGCCGGTTCTTGTGACCTGTGCCTACCTCTACTGGATGGGCGAACCTGTCAATTGGCTCCTCGGGTTATGGACTCTCATCAATGTAGTTCTCTTCCATGCGGCAGGAAACACATGGAGCGACTATAATGATTATAGGAAGGGTGTCGACCGCGAAGATACCATAGGTGGCACATCCATTGTCAGCGGCGAGTTCAAGGCTCATGAGATAAAGGTTCTTTCTCTCGCCTTGTTGGCTGTTGCCGTAGTATCGGGTATCGGTCTCATGCTCTGTGTCGGCCTCCCCTTGCTCTACTTCGGAATAGCGGGTGCGCTGCTCAGCCTTGGCTATCCTTGGCTCAAGTATCATGCGTTGGGCGATGTGGATATCTTCCTTACCTACTCGGTACTGCCTATCCTCGGGACATCGTATGCTGTACTGGGGCACATCAATTATAGCGTGGCATGGCTCATGCTGCCCATCGGCCTCATAACGGTGGGCATCCTCCACATCAACAACACCCGCGACATAGACCAGGACGGGCGTGCCGGAATCCGTACATTGGCAATGCTCCTTGGCAAGCGCGCCTCGGCCTACGTGTATGTAGCCGAGATGCTCCTGCCTTTTGTGCTTGTCCTTGTGTCGGCTATCTGTGGTGCAATGCCCTGGTGGTCATTGGTCGTCTGTCTTGTGTTGGTGCCGGCGATAGCAAACTGTCGTGCCGCGTTGAGGTTCCCGGCAGAGGGAATGGACGCTGTGGCGGGCATCGATGAGAAGACCGCACAGCTGCAGCTCATGTTCAGCCTGTTGCTTACCGTTTCACTTGTTCTTACAACTTTGTTATGATGCGTAGGGTCATTTTTACAATAGTCATCGCGGCTTTGCTCTGGACACTCATGTTCAGTCCCTGGACAGCCCACTGCTTCAATTTCTGGTGGATGATGACAGGCTCGGCAACGCTGCTTACGTTGCTTGCCACAATCTTTGCACCGGGGTGGTGGCGTCAGGTGCGTCTTACCCCCTCGAACATAGCGTTCGGCATACTCATAGCCGTTGCCTTGTGGGGCGTCTTCTGGTTGGGCGACAAACTTTCGCAGTTGATGTTCGACTTCGCACGTCCGCAGGTCGACAATATATACGGCATGAAGGAGGGCGAGTCGCCCTGGCTGCTTACGGCCCTTCTGCTGCTCATAATCGGTCCCGCCGAAGAAATCTTCTGGCGCGGATATGTGCAGCGTACCTTTTCGCAGCACTGGAATCCCAATACAGGCTTTGTGGTCACCACGTTGATATATGCCGTCGTGCATGCAGGTTCATTCAACTTTATGCTTGTCATGGCTGCTTTTGTGGCAGGCGCGGCATGGGGCTTGCTCTATCGTCTCTTCCCCGAGCGTCTGGCAGCTCTTATAGTGTCGCATGCCCTTTGGGATGCAGCGGTGTTTATATGGTTCCCGATAATGTAAAGCAGAGGGTATAAACTCTCCCTCTGTTGTGAACTCCTCCACCGCAAGCGGTCCCCCTCCTCTATAAACAGAGGAGGAGTTGGAGTACGGCGAAGCCGGGAGGGAGTTTTATTTGGTCGCGTGGGTTGCGGATAACACACGTTGTCAGAACGGCAATGTAGGGGCGGGGTCGGCCCGCCCAAAAAGAGCATTTAAGCATTGTCATCTCGACGTTAGGAGAGATCTCAAAACCGCGTACTTGTCATCCTGACGGAACGGAAGGAACTCAAAAGCACGGATGGAGATTCTTCTCTGCGCTCAGAATGACAAAACAGCGTGCTTGTCATCCTGACGGAACGGAAGGAACTCAAAAGCACGGATGGAGATTCTTCTCTGCGCTCAGAATGACAAACCACGTGCCTGTCATCCTGACGGAACGGAAGGATCTCAAAAGCAGGAATGGAGATTCTTCGCTGCGCTCAGAATGACAAACCGCGTACTTGTCATCCTAACGGAACGGAAGGAACTCAAAAGCACGGATGGAGATTCTTCGCTGCGCTCAGAATGACAAAACAGCGTGCTTGTCATCCTGACGGAACTGAAGGATCTCAAAACAAGTTGAAGAGATTTTTCACATACGTTCGAAATGACAAAACAACGTTTTGTAATCGGCTGTTTTTGCAGCCAAGGTCCGATGAAATTAGAGTGAGAAGGTAAAATAAACATTCATGGCAAAGGAAAAGACAATATTCTTATGTAACCAGTGTGGTTATGAGTCGCCCAAGTGGGCTGGCAAGTGCCCCTCGTGTGGCGCTTGGAACAGTCTTGTCGAGAAGGTGGTAAGGAACACCGCTGTTTCGCGGGCCTTCTCACAGGCGGCCGACCGCCTTCAGTCGCAGCCGGTGCTCATCGATGATGTGGCAGCCGATGCGCTTCCACGCATGGACCTCGGCGACGGCGAGCTGAACCGTGTGCTTGGTGGCGGTCTTGTACCGGGCTCGTTGGTGCTGTTGGGTGGCGAGCCGGGCATCGGCAAGTCGACCCTCGTGCTGCAGACAATACTCGGTATGCCCTCGCGCAAGGTGCTCTACGTGTCGGGCGAGGAGAGCGTTCAGCAGATAAAGCTGCGTGCCGACCGCATAACCCATGAGCGAGGCAACTGCCACATCGTGTGTGAGACATCGCTCGAGACAGTGTTCACACACATAAAGAACGTCTCTCCCGAGCTGCTTGTCGTGGACTCTATCCAGACAATGTGCAGCGAGGCTGTCGACTCATCGCCGGGCAGCATGGCACAGGTGCGCGAGTGTACGGCGATGCTGCTCAAGTTCGCCAAGGAGAACAATGTGCCGGTAATACTCATAGGTCACATAACCAAGGATGGTGCCATCGCCGGCCCCAAGATTCTTGAACATATCGTGGATGTCGTCATCCAGTTCGAGGGCGACCAGCACCACCTGTACCGCGTGCTCCGTTCCATAAAGAACCGTTTCGGCAGCACTGCCGAGCTTGGAATATACGAGATGCGTCGCGAGGGATTGCGTCAGGTAACCAACCCATCCGAACTGCTGCTCAGCGACCGCCACTGCGGCATGAGCGGTGTAGCCATAGCCTCGGCCATCGAGGGCGTAAGCCCGTTCCTCATCGAGACACAGGCGCTTGTGAGCACAGCCGCCTACGGTACTCCGCAGCGCTCCGCCACAGGCTTCGACATACGCCGTATGAACATGCTCCTTGCCGTGCTCGAGAAACGCGTAGGCTTCAAGCTCGCGCAGAAGGATGTCTATCTGAACATAGCGGGTGGTTTGCGCGTCAATGACCCGGCGATAGACCTCTCTGTCATCAGCGCCATCCTCTCGAGCAACATGGACGTCGAGATAGAACCCACGCTCTGCATGGCGGGCGAGGTAGGTCTCTCGGGCGAGATACGCCCTGTGAACCGCATCGAGCAGCGCATTGCCGAGGCCGCCAAGTTAGGCTTCAAGCGCATCATTGTTCCCAAGAGCAACACCAAGCGTCTCGATGTGTCGCGCTTTGTTATAGAAGTGCTCCCGGTGTCCAAGGTTGAAGAGGCATTCCGTCTTGTTTTCGGATGAAACAATAAATGTAGGGGCGGGGTCCGCCCGCCCTGTGGGTGTGTAATGTTTAAAGTGTAACGTTTAATGTGTAGGGGCGAACCGATGTGTGTCGCTCAAAAACAAGCAAGTGATGATGTAACGTATGTGCGGGGTCCGCCCGCCCAAAAAACAAACAAACGATGTATAACCCTGATATTCATCATAGACGTTCAATACGCCTTAAAGAGTATGACTACTCATCCGAAGGCCTCTATTTCGTAACGATATGCTCGCATGAGCACAAATGTGTATTTGGAGAGATAATTGATGACAATATTATCCTGAACAGATGTGGTAATATCATTGACAAGGAATGGAAATCCCTACCTCAACATTTCCCGAATATCGTTTGTCATGAATATATAATAATGCCGAACCATATACATGGCATAATACAAATAGAAGAACGCATACAGGGCGGGCCGACCCCGCCCCTACGGAAAACCACATTGGGGAATATTTTGGCTTATTATAAATATAGGACAACCAAACAGCTAGACCAACGCATACCATTATGGCAACGCAACTACTATGAGCATATAATCCGTAACCAGCAATCATATGAGGAAATTGCTGCATACATAGTGGAAAACCCAGTGCATTGGAAGAGAGATAAATTATATAAAGATTAGTAGGGGCGGGGTCCGCCCGCCCTTGGCACATACCCCTCACCGCTGCGCGGAGCTCCCCTACAGGGGAGCAATTGTTTGCTGCTATAAAATTCCTCCCATGACAGGGGAGGTGCCGAAGGCGGAGGGGTACAAATGTGTAGCGTGTAACGTTTAATGTTGTTTACAACATCGACAGCATGAGCAGCGATTGGTCACGCGAAGCACGGGAGTAATTCATCCCGCGTGGGTTGCGGTCAGCGAGTGCTGTCAATGTTTAACGTTTAGTGTGTAACGTGTATGTGCGTGCTTTGCCCGCCTAAAAAACAAACAAGTGATGATGTAACGTAGGGGCGGGGTCCGCCCGCCCAAAAAATAGTTGTAACCGATGGTTTTTGAATTCCAGATAAGAGTACAGCCGCATGATGCGGCAAACGAGCAGTCGCTCAAGCGATATATCGCCCGAGAGAAAGGTATGGACGAGCGCACCATAAAGGCAGTGCGTGTGCTGCGTCGCAGCATCGACGCACGCCAGCGCATAATATACATGAACCTCATGGTGCGCGTCTTTGTCAATGAATTGCCGCAGATGGATGAATATGTCAGCCGCGAGTACGGCAATGTCGGGGGTGCACAGCCCGTCATAGTCGTGGGGGCAGGCCCGGCAGGGCTCTTTGCAGCACTCAAGCTGATTGAGAACGGTCTGCGTCCTATTGTAATAGAACGTGGGCGCGACGTGCGCACGCGTAAGGTCGACCTTGCCTCAATATCCCGCACCCACACCGTGAACCCTGAGTCGAACTACTGTTTCGGCGAGGGTGGTGCAGGAGCCTACTCCGACGGCAAGCTCTACACCCGCAGCAAGAAACGCGGCAGCATCGAGGGCGTGCTCAATATCTTCTGTCAGCATGGCGCGAGCCCCACGATCCTTGCCGACGCACATCCGCATATAGGTACCGACAAACTCCCGCGCGTCATCGAGAACATACGCAACCGCATCATCGGGTGCGGCGGCGAGGTGCATTTCGAGACACGCATGGAAGAACTCCTCATCAAGGACGGCAAGGTGTGCGGTGTGCAGACGACCAAGGGCGAGTTCCTCGCCGGCGCCGTCATCCTTGCCACAGGTCACAGCGCGAAGGATGTCTACCGCCGTCTGCATGCAAGCAATGTGGCTCTCGAGGCCAAGGGCTTTGCTGTGGGCGTACGTCTTGAGCACCCCTCGGCGCTCATCGACCAGATACAGTACCACTCGCCCAAGGGGCGCGGAAAATATCTCCCGGCGGCCGAGTACAGTTTCACCACGCAGGTCGACGGGAGGGGAGTGTACAGTTTCTGCATGTGTCCGGGCGGTGTTGTCATCCCGTCGGCATCGGCATCGCAGGAGCTGCTTGTCAATGGCATGTCGCCCTCGCATCGCGGCGGAGCATGGAGCAACTCGGGCATGGTGGTACAGATTAACCCCGAGGATGTGCTGTTGCCCGACATGCAGATAGACTGCGAGGACATAGCAGCGGTCCCCGATGACTCCCCGTTGCGCGTGATGAACTTCCAGGAGCGTCTTGAGCGTCTCTGCTGGATTATGGGTAACCGCAGACAGACAGCCCCCGCACAGCGTATGACCGACTTCGTGCGCGGCAAGCTCAGCTACGACCTCCCCCGCAGCTCCTATGCCCCGGGGCTCATCTCTTCGCCCATGCATTTCTGGATGCCCAAGTTCGTTTCCACCCGTCTGCAGCGTGGCTTTGAGCAGTTCGGCCGCATGTCGCGTGGCTTCCTCACGAGCGAAGCGACTATGATTGGTGTCGAGACCCGCACATCCTCTCCTGTGCGCATAGTACGCGACAGCGAGACGTTGCAGCATGTAGGCCTCGAGGGACTTTTCCCCTGTGGCGAAGGCGCAGGCTATGCCGGCGGTATTGTCTCGGCAGCCGTTGACGGCGAACGCTGTGCCATGTCGGCATGTGAATATGTCAAGGCGGTAAGATAATGTTGTTTACAACATCGACAGCATGAGCAGCGATTGGTCACGCGAAGCACGGGAGCAATTCGTGCCGCGTGGGTCGCGGTCAGCGAGTGCTGTCAATGTTCATTGTTTAACCTGTAGGGGCGGGGTCAGCCCGCCCTGTGGGTGTGTAATGTTTAAAGTTTAAAGTGTAACGTTTAACCTGTAGGGGCGGGGTCAGCCCGCCCTTGGCTTATATTGCTAATCAATCGCCCTTGTATTCAGTCATTTACTTACCCTTAAACTATTATTTATATTCTTCTTTTGTCGTTCTGTCATGTACTTTTGTTGCGCAAAAGTACCAAAACGCCCGGCACACGGAAAAAGCAGTCAGGCGGCTCTTTGCTTACAAGTCGCATGCGACATTCCTCGGTCGAGCCGCCCTTGCCATTACAGCCTCTCCGTCTGTTGCAGGGTGCTGCGGACCCTTGATTAGCGCGGCTATATAGAAAACAATTTATACCCGCGCTAATCTTCAAACATGCCTCGCACAATGGCCTGCAACAGACGGGGCCTCCATTGTGCTTTTTAACGGTGCCGGTTTTATTGGAATTAGCATTACTAATCATAGGCTCTCTGCCGCAAGCAATTCCTCCCCTGTAGGGGAGGTGCCGAAGGCGGAGGGGTACTGATGTTACTTGTAACATCGGCTCCGTAGGGGCGGGGTCGGCCCGCCCTGGAGTATATTATTTTAGACATAAGTACAAAAGGCAACCCTCTCCTGCTTTTTTAGACCCTACAGCAATACCGCAACATGGTTTACGAAAATTTCCCAAACTTCGTTAAACTTTCCAAGTGCGTTGATTGTTAATCATTAGCAAATATTTACCATTTCTTGCCTTGGTGAAATAAAAAAACAACCCAAGCGTCTTGTAATTAAAATATTATCCTTAATTTTGCAAGTTTGTATACATCTCTTGCGGAGAGATGTAACCTTAATTGAAGAATACATAAATTTAAACCTAATTCTAATATTTAAACAAATGAAAAGATTTACTTTGATTCTTTCGTTGTTGGTGGCTATGGTTACCACAACGATGGCGCAGAAGGCTCACCAGCGTGTTTCTCACGATGGTTGGACTGTGACAGCTTTGAACGAGGCTGGCGTTTATGGAAATGAAGGCGGTGTGGCATTTATTACCGATGACAATGCTGCGACATTCTATCACTCAAACTGGAGCAGCAATTACACCGACGGTAATGGTGTTAACAAGGGTAAGGATGGTCTTCAGGCATTTATGGTTGAGTTGCCTAATGTTATGGATGACCTTTCTTTGATTACTTATAAGGGCCGTTCAGACAATAACACTTCCGGTTGGGCAAGAGGTGTGCGCGTATATGTTTATGAAACATTGCCTACAGGCTGGCCTGAAGGTGGCTTGAGCAGTCTCGGTTACAAAGACAAGGAGGCACTCCTTGCAAGCACAAACACAAATCTTGGTACAGCCGCTTTCGACAACACAGCAAAGTTGTGGGAAAATAACAGAACACAGAAACTTGTTGAGTTTGCAACACCTCAGAAAGGTAAGTATGTGCTCTTCATTATGGAAAGCGGCAGTGACGCATGGCTCACATGTTCTGACTTCCAGATTTACCAGCTCAAGGACTACGCTGCAATAGAAGCAGAAACCCCATATTTCTTGCAGGTTACCAATGCTGCTGCTACTGGAACTCAGTATGTTGATATAAAAACACCCATTACTTCTACCAGTGCTAACACAATTGGTATCAGCACGACTACTGTAGAAGCATATTTTGAGTGGAATACCACAGCTAACGCTTGGAATATAAAGGATGACGCAGGAACATATCTGGCGGTTTCAAGATGGGATGCTAATCCAGGCCAGGCAACTGCTGGAAACTGGCAGCTGTTTGTAAACGATGACAACACTCTTTCTATCTTCCAGGGTGACTACGATGGTGGCAGCGACAACTCACGTTGTTTCCTCGGCGGAGATGTTACAACTAGTGCTTCAGTAACAAAGCTTTATACAGACAATGCCAAGGACAAGGCTATCAACGTAACGCTTATTGATGCAAACGCAGTTCCTGTTACAGTAAAATACACTTTCACTTGGAACGGTGTTGAAAAGGGTGGACAGACAACTGAGACATTCGGTGGTGAGCTCTATCCTGATGTTGACTTTGAACTTCCGTTCGGCGTTGCTGCAACAAAGCCTGATGGCGAAATTGATGCAAAAGAGGCTGTTGATGGCGTTATCACAAAGACAATTGTATTGGAAAACACTTTGCCATTTGCTTTTGCTGATAGCTATGAAAAAATCAATAAGTGGTACTATATCCAGATGCACTCTTCTGGCGGTGCATATTCAAGATTCCTCCAGTATGCCGGGACTTATATTGAGTGGGCAGATGTAACAAGAACTATAAGCGAGAATGTTCTTTACACATGGGGATTCATTGGTGACCCATTTACAGGTTTCAAACTTGTTAACTATGGTGCTCCAGCAGATGCTAACGCTGTGGTTTCTGCAAGTGATTCTGGTAACCCGGGCTTTGGTGCCATTGCAGATGCTGTTGTTTGGAAAATCAAAGCAAGTAGAACAGATGCCGATTCAAAATATTTCTGTTTCCAGTATCCTGGCAGCAGTAATTATATGAATGCTCAGAGTGGCAAGGTGTCATTCTGGTGGGATAACGATAATGGCTCTACTATGTGGGTTACAGAGCGTGACATGACGGGCGCGACTGACCTTCAGGAGTTAATAGATGTTGTAGATGCTGTTTCTGCAAGCTATCAGGGTGCAATCGGTACTGCTGTAGGTAACCTCACAGAGGAGAGTGTGACCGCTGTAGAAAGTGCATTGGTAACTGCAAAGAGCATTCTCGCTCTTGACGACAGAACTCCTGGGCAGATTTCAGAAGCCCATGTTGCTCTTCAGGCTGCAATCGACGGTCTTGTAACCGTTCAGCCAACAGAGGGTAAGTTCTACACTATTGCAAGTGCAAGTGAGCAGAATGGGGATTCTCGCACGGGTAAGATGATTTATGTAAATGCAGATGGCGGTATGAAGTTTGATGTTGCTGATAATACAAACCTCGGTTATCTGTTCCAGTTTGAGGCTGCAGGTGAAGGCCAGTTCTATATGTATAATGTTGCGAAGGATAGATATTTGAACACAGCTAACGCACATGGTTACGGTCAGGAAAAGTCCCTTGCAGAGGAGACAACAGGTGCAAAGAAGGTTACAATCGCAAACCTCGGCCGTGAGAACGTAGTCGGTCTTTGGCCTGAAGGTGGTGCAATGATTCACGCTGAGGCTGCAACAGGCAATGTGGTAGCGTGGGATAACGAAGAGAACAACAATGGTTCTGCATGGAGAATTGTTGAGGTTGAGGACCCGACAACGGCATCATTTGACCTTACTATCGGCGAGGCTGGTTATGCAACACTTTACCTTGGTTGTGCAGTAAAAATCCCTGCAGGTGTTGAGGCTTATGCTGTATCTGAGATTAAGGAGGGTTATGTAAATATGACAGCTGTAACAGGTGCTATTCCTGCAAACGAGGCTGTTATCCTCAAGAAAGCAGAGGGTCAGCCCACAGATGCTACTGCATACGCGTTCAACTACGCTGAAAGCGCAACATCTGTTGAAACCAACCTCCTTGAAGGAACAACTATTGACACATACATTGCAGGTCCTGCATACGTTCTTGGTTACATCAATGTTGCAGGAGAAGGTGAAGAGGAGAGAAAAGAGGTTGGTCTTTATAAGGCTGTCCTGAATGCTGATGCTACAGGTGCCACTGGCGAGTCACACTTCAAGAACAACGCCAACAAGGCATACCTTGCAGTACCTGGTGCTTCTGAGGCTGCTTCTTACAGCTTCCGTTTCGGCGAGGGCACAACAGGCATTGACGAGGTGACAACTGAAAGCGGAAATGTGAAAGGTATCTACGACCTTACAGGTCGCCGTGTTGAGAACATCAGCGCTCCCGGTATTTATATTGTAAACGGCAAGAAAGTTTTGGTTAAATGATTAAAAAGGCGAATTTCTGCGTTACGCTAGCCCGCTAAATCCTCATTTACACAAAAGTAAACTGCGGTTTAGCGAGCGTCGCAAGCCTTGAACTTCATCCTTTCTATTTCATTTAACAGAGATATGGAA
>JAFXGX010000060.1 GCA_017536695.1 Bacteroidaceae bacterium
CTCCCTGCTTTGCAGGACTCCCCCTTGAAGAGGGAGATTTGATTCAGGCCGATTCCTCCTCTGTAGGGGAGGTGTCCGTCAGGACGGAGGGGTACAGATAATAACAAGAAAAATAATTATACAAGATATGAAGAAGACATATGTATCTCCTCTGATGACAGAGGTAAATATCGAGGCAGCACAGATGCTTGCAGCTTCATTGAAGATGGGTGATAGTGACCAGACAGTAGATACCTCAACCCCCGGTGCACAGCTCGATGGTGGCCGTCGCGGTCAATGGGGTGATTTGTGGAACTAATCCACAAATCAACCTATCGCGAGACTTTTAGCAACAGGTCACGCGCAGCATCGCTGAAAGTGATGCCGCGTGGGTTGCGATAAAAAAGGCGAGTCAATGGGGGTGATTTGTGGCAGTAATCCACAAATCAACCTATCGCGAGCCTTTTAGCAACGGGTCGCGCGCAGCATCGCTGAAAGTGATGCCGCGTGGGTTGCGATAAAAAAGGCGAGTCAATGGGGTGACCTGTGGAACTAATCCACAAATCAACCTATCGCGAGCCTTTTAGCAACGGGTCGCGCGTAGTGCAGGTAAACTCCCTCCCGGCTTCGCCGTACTCCCTCTTTGAAAAGAGGGAGAGCCCGTGGGACCGCTTGCGGTGGAGGAGTTTTCAAAAGAGGGAGAGCCTGGAGAACCGCGTGGGTTGCGAAAAAAAGGCGAGTCAATGGGCAACCTGTGGCAGTAATCCACAAATCAACCTATCGCGAGACTTTTAGCAACAGGTCACGCGCAGCATCGCTGAAAGTGATGCCGCGTGGGTTGCGATAAAAAAGGCGAGTCAATGGGGCAACCTGTGGAACTGAATTGCCTAATCGGCAAACAGTTTCTAAGAAAGTTTATTTTTTCATTTGTAATATTAAGTTGCAAGGAGTGGATTCCGACAAAGAATCCGCTCCTGTTTTTTGATACACGGAATCATGCAGTGCACCCCCTGCAAATAATTAAAAAATTGTAAAAACACCATTGTTTTAGAATATATTATTATTTTTACACAAACAATCATAAGTTTACAACAACATGAAAAGATTTTACTTAACCATTCTGACACTACTCATTCTGACAACACAACCCACTATGGCAG
Source organism: Bacteroidaceae bacterium (assembly GCA_017536695.1). GTDB lineage: Bacteria > Bacteroidota > Bacteroidia > Bacteroidales > Bacteroidaceae > HGM04593. Next base: position 1,140 of record JAFXGX010000060.1, read on the forward strand.
TGTCCGGCATTGGGCTGAGGTTTAACCGAACAGGCACCGATGCATCATCTGTTACAATCACTGTCGTTGATGAAAATGGCGCGACCATTGAGGGTGCAACAGCGGCCGTTGCTACATCGCATAGTTTCAAGCCTACAAGCAATGCCGTTACCGGTGCTATTCTCTGCCCCGACATCAATGCAAACACAAACCCCAATATTGAATTGGCATTCACCATCAATGGCGTACCTGCGGGCTTTACCTTTGACAAGGTGGGGCTTGACATCCATGCTCTGAATGGTGGCAGCAACTATCAAGAGCCATCAGACGGTGTTACCCGTCAATGGAATGTGACAACAACCGTGAACAACGCGGAGTTCGGCGCACTCAACGACATTGACATCGCAGCAAACGTTGGCACGAGCGGTAATGTGCACAAGGTATGGGACATCACAGGTGCTACGGTAAATACAGACGGCACCGTGACCGTGAAACTCACAATCACCAAGGGTACTACAAACGGCGGATGTTTCATTGGCTTGAGCGAAGTGAAGCTGAGCACTGACGGCGAAGAGCCGACACCTGAACCTGAACCGGAACCTGACCCAACACCGGAGCCCGACACCGACGGAGCAAAGATATACCTTATATCATGGAAAAACACCGGTGCGAACTACGTTACCGAGGAGAGCGACCACCGCATGACAGTGCAGTCGAGGGATAATGCAAAGCCACAGTTCTGGATGTTCATCCCCACTGAGAACGAGAACTGCTACTATATTAAGAACACTGCCACAGGCCGTTACATCGGGACATGTAACCTCACTCCATCATCGGCATCAAAGGTTTATACCACCACTACCCCGGTTGAGTACTATGTGGGAAAGACCACTGCAACAACTGGCGAGATAGCAAATTGCTGGTGGCTGAGCTCGACTGACTGCCAGGGATACAGCAACGAGAATGGCGGCCCTCGCGCACTTAACAAGGACGGAGCCTCGGAATATGTAATCACATGGCAGGCCGGCACAAGCCGTGTAGGCTCATACTGGAAACTGATTGAGACAGAGGACCTCTACGAGGCTCGCCCGTTCGACGGCAGTGAGGCTATCGGCAAGATTGGTGCAAGCTACAATGCAGAGGCCATCAACGGCAAAAACCTGACAATAAACGAAGGTGCTCCAGCACTTGCTGCGCCCGACGCATTCGATGAAAACCAGGAGTGGTATTTCGTTGGCACAGGCAACACCACAGGTTGGCAAATTGCTTCGGCTGCAGAACCGGCAATTGTAGTGGGCATAGTTGACGGAAACATCACAATCGGCGAAGGCCTTGACTCCAGGTGGACAGTACACATGTCAAAGGAGAACAGCGGTTACTTCTATTTCAAGAGCAACGGCACAGTGCTCAAGGTTGAGGGCGACAGCCTCTTCAAGTTCAACCGTCTGCGCAGTGCATATGCACGCAAACTCCAAATTTACAACAACCCATGCGGTACAGTTGGCACAAATTACGTAAAGAGGTTCGAGCTTCGTGGCGAGGCTGCACTCAGCAACATCATTTATGAAGCACCGAGCAAGCCCGGCAAATGGCATGTAGTATACTCCAACGACAGGGGCGAGGTTGCACAGGGCGGCACATTCAACCTTTCTGTCACACTCTCAAGCAACGCTGCAAGCAGCCTTGTGGTTGCCGCACACTTCGACTGGAACGGCGACGGTGTATTCGAGACAGAAGTTCCGGTAACAGTAGACGGCACAGCCGGTAAAGCTGCAGTAACTGTACCCGAGTGGGCGACAATGGAGCAGACACGCATGCGCCTGCGCGTGAACAGCAACGGTCTTGACCTTGCCGAGGATGAGGTAAACGGTTTCATTTACGACTTCCACATAAAGGTGGTAGAACCACAGGAGAAGCGCACCGTGACAGTGGGCGTGAACTCTTGGGAACGCGGTAAAGTGGAGCTTTCACAGGATGCCGAGGATTATGTTTACGGCACAACACTCACAGCAACAGCTACCGCATACGGCAACGGCAAGTTCGTATGCTGGAAGGAGGAAGGCGTTGTTGTATCGACAAGCGCCGAGTACACATTCACAGTTGACCACAACGTGAAGCTTGTAGCTTATTTCGCTCCAAACACCGATGAGAGCAGCTATCCAACAGGCATACAGGAGAATGTTGCCGAAGAAGTTACAGTAACTGTAACCGACAACAGCATTGTTGCAACAGGCGACGTGAGAAGCCTTGAACTGTTCACCGTGAATGCAGCACTCATTGCAAATGCCAAAGGCAACGCAATGGACACTGCAGGCGTACCAGAAGGTCTCTACATTGTACGCGCCACAACAGCCGGCGGTTACAAGAACGTGAAGGTATATATCAAGAAGTAAAAAGACGTATTGTCATACTGAGTGAAACGAAGTATCTCAACGACAAGAAGGAGATTTTTTACATTCGTTCAAGATGACAATTTTGACAATAACTAATTAGAATAAATAAAAACAGAAAATATGGACAACAGCAAATTGTTACTTTTCGGTTGCGGACTGCTCGCATCGGCAGCAGTTCAGGCACAGGAGGCACAGAAACCGAACATCATATACATCATGTGCGATGACTTGGGATATGCCGACATCGGCTGTTACGGACAGCAGTACATAAGCACTCCTAACCTTGACCGTATGGCCCAGGAGGGTATGCGTTTCACACAGGCCTATGCAGGCAGCCCTGTAAGTGCCCCCTCACGTGCATGCTTCATGACAGGACAGCACACAGGCCACACAAAGGTTCGCGGCAACAAGGAGTATTGGCCCGGTTCAGGGTGGGTTTCATACGGCAACAATCAGGATTATAAGGTTGCAGGGCAGGAGCCTTATGACCCCGACCACATCATCCTTCCTGAGATTATGAAGGACAACGGTTATACGACCGGTATGTTCGGTAAGTGGGCAGGAGGCTATGAGGGTTCTGTGTCGACACCCGACAAACGCGGAATCGACCGCTATTACGGATATATATGCCAGTTCCAGGCACACCTCTACTACCCCAACTTCCTGAACTCGTATGACAGGGCTGCGGGCGACACAGAGGTAAAGCGCGTGGTACTTGAGAACAACATCGGTCATGACATGTACGGCGATGACTACAAGAACCGTAAGGACTACTCGGCCGACCTCATCCACCAGGAGGCAATGAAGTGGCTCGACAAGCAGACAGGCGAACAGCCGTTCTTCGGAATCTTTACCTATACACTGCCGCATGCCGAGCTTGCGCAGCCTAATGACTCTATTCTGCAGGCATATCAGGGTGCATTCTGTCAGGAGAAGACATACGGAGGTGACAGAGGTTCATACTACAACCCCACCAATATTGCGCACCAGCAGTTCGCCGCAATGGTTACGCGCCTTGACGCTTACGTGGGCGAGGTGCTTGCCAAACTGAAAGAGAAGGGCTTTGACAAGAACACTCTCGTTATCTTCACAAGCGACAACGGTCCTCACACCGAGGCCGGTGGCGACCCCGACTACTTCAACACAGAGAAGCTGTTGCAAGGAACAAAGCGTTCTACACATGAGGGCGGCATACGCGTTCCGTTCATTGCATGGTGGCCGGGCGAGGTTGAGGCAGGTAGTGTAAATGACCACCAGCTGGTATTCTACGACCTCATGCCTACATTCTGCGACCTTGCAGGCGTTGAGAACTATGTCGAGCGCTACACCAACAAGAACCTTGAAGTGGATTACTTCGACGGCCTTTCATTTGCTCCCACACTCCTTGACGAGGGCGAGCAGGAGGCACATGAGTTCCTATATTGGGAGTTCCACGAGACAAATATGATGGCTCTGCGCATGGGCAACTGGAAACTTGTCGTACAGAACGGCAACTGCCGACTCTACGATTTGGTCACCGACCTTCACGAGGACAACGACCTTGCAAGCCAGTATCCCGAAATCGTGAACAAGATGAAGGAAATCATCAAGCGCGAACACACGCCAAGCAACATTTCACAGTTCAACAATATCACATTGCCACGGTAAATGCAGAAAATAAAGAAAATGCGAGGAATGTTCCTCGCATTTTCTTTATTTTCTGAACCTTTTTGTAACAGTGGCATATCCGCATCGGCGGCAAAGCGGCTCTACAGCCTCATGACGCGTGAAACCGTCGTACATGGCCACAGCCCGTGGCGAAGCAAGAATCTCCTCGAGCGGCTGTTCAAACAGGTTTCCGAGAGCAATATCTCCGTCATGGTCCAGGCAGCAAGGCACCACCCTGCCGTCGGCAAGCACACCTATCTGGTTGCGCAGAGCATAACAGAAAGACTCTTCGGCGGCATACTCATCGCGCTCGCTGTCGGGCCACTCGAACATATTGTCAAATTCAAGATAGATATTTTCAGCAAGCCGCCAGCCGTCGTATCGCTCGCCCCACGGACGCGGAACATACTGCGCAAGCAGGTCCATAAGACGTCCATTGGCGCTGTCATAGCCGCCTTGGTTCCACAGGCGCAGCACAATGATTATACCGCGCGAGGCAGCCTCCTCGGCAAACCGCATGACATCACCGGCATACTGCTCAAGATTGTCCATTCCATTGCCTTCGTGTGCGTGGAGGGATATCTGCACTTTGTGAGGCAGGGCATCAATGACACCCCGAGCACGCGACAGCAGGGTGCCGTTGGTGGTAAGTACAGGGATAAAGCCCTTCTCGCGTGCCATGGCAATGAACGCAGGCAGATGTGCATGGAGCAGGGGCTCTCCCATTAGATGGAAATAGAGGAATTTAACCTTGCCACGCAAACGGTCGGTAAGGCTGTCGAACTCTGCAGGCGAAAGAGTACGCCTTGCCCTTTTTGTCTTCGGGCAGAACATACACTCAAGGTTGCACACGTTCGTTATCTCGAGATAGCAGCGGGTAATCATCGGCATCAGTCGGCAACAGAGAGTACTGGATGAAGCACGCCGCTCATGCGCGACAGGCGCGCCTTGGCCGAGCCGAAGTTCAGGACAAGGTCAAGCAGTATCGGAACATGGTTCCTGTCGTTCGAGACATGGAAGTTCGCAACCTCCTCTTCCTCTCCGTCTTCCTCGGTTATGAGTGAGACAAGCAGACAGTTGTACTCATTGCCGTCATCGGACTTGGTCTTCTTGGTACCGCGGAACACAAGATGCTGCGGTTCTATGCGTTTTCCCGTTGCCACGGGAAAGGTAAAGCGTGTACCTTTACTGAGCGATGAGAAGTCGAGCGTGCGTGCATAGGCCAACAGGCTCATCATATCATATATAGGGCCCTGAACGGTATCCCGCCTTAGCCTCACGGGCTCATCGTTATAGTTGAAAGACTGCGAGACATGTACGTTCTCACTGTCGGGATAATCGTACCACACCTGATAGAGACGGTACTTCTTTCCCTCTACAGACGCCTTGCGGTAGTAGAGAGGTTTGTAGTCATCGTTGAACACCGTCATAAGGGTGTCGCGCATGCGGAAGAACGAGTCAGCCCTCTTGTTCGTGGAGCTGAGCAGCTTCATGCACTTTGCTTTCTGACCGTTGTACACAGTATCATTTATGGTAAGCGTGGCACCTCCGACCTTTACCCATATAAAATTCCAGTTGAAATAGAAGTTGCACTCCAGTTTCTCCCCCGACTTGAATGCCTGGGCACGCTTCACGTTCTGTGCCGCAGAAGGCACTGCAAAGAGCATGAAAAGCATTGCACAGAGCAACAGTAATTTATTCTTCATTATCAAACGCGTTTTCACATTCGCGCCAAAGTTAATAAAGATATCGCAAAACACACCAATAAAGAGTATAAATAAACTTAAGGCCGTCAAGGTGTCAAGGAGTACCACTGCCCGTATAAAGGGAAAAATTCCTTACATACAATGGACATAGAGCTGTACCTTGGAGAAGTCACGAGCTGCAAGAGCCTCCTTTGATATCATGAAGTTCATATTACCGACATCGTAAAGGCGGAACCTCCAACGGTCATCCTCATCAAGCTGCAGCAGAGACACCATACCGCCGCACTCCTCGGACACCTCATCGAAGAAAGGTATACCCAGCAGCTTGTGCCCGCTCTCGTTATGCGGTACACCGGTAAACTCAATTCTCTCGGCGGGAAGGGCCGCCGAAGAGCCGTCGGGCCAACGCACCTCGTGCGTATGCAGGTCGCACTTTTCGGGGCAGTATATTACCCTGAAAGCCTCTTCGTTCCAGAAGCCGAGACCCTCACAGTAAGCATCATAATCACCAAGGAAATAATCGAGGTCGGCAAAGAAATAGAGCATGCCATGGTGCGGCAGCTCGTTGCCGGTGTCATGGGGTGCAAGTTCCTCAAGGTCTATCTGGCAGATGAATGTCAACAGGTCTTCAAGACCCTCCTCATCGATTCCGTCACGACAAGGATACTCCACTCCAAGAGGCAGGTCGGGAAAGCCCCACCAATGGCTCTTGCCGAAAAGGTCACTCGCAGTACTGTATGTATTTATTCCTATAGCCATAATATAGAAGAAATGCAGGTTAACAATCAGTCGAACATCACACCGGGATTCATTGCAGAGGGCGACTTCCACTTGATACCGCGATTGGCGAGCACCGCACGTTTGGTGGACCAATATGCGTGACAGAATCCCATTCCGCGCTCCTCATTCTTCAATCTACGTTCACACTCAAGCTCCACATCGTAGATACAATTCTCCCATTCGGGAGTAAGCTGCACCGGGTCGGTCTTGAGCGTTCCCATTCTCGACCAGATATCCTGGGAGTACGAACAGTCCGGCTCCATGAGCAGCCATCCCAAATCGTATATGTGTCTGTCGACAGTCCGGAAGAATGTCTCATCATACTCACAACTCTTCTTGTCCTCTTCCGTGGCCTGGTCACAACACACTCTCCAGTACTCGCAGAACGACATGAAGAGACGGGGTACATCCTTAATGTCAAGCATCTTGTCACCGATGACACGTTCGCATATATACATCCTGAGTGCAGGATTGATATTGGCATCCCTGAGCGGCGACACATCCTTCATTATAACCATCAGTTCACGTGCCAATGGAATATTCTTCCACAGGTTACCCTCATCGGTGTTCTTGACCATAGTGTTGAACAGTTCTACAAGCCTTTCGTTGTCCCACTCGGGATAGTCATACTCGTTCTCGAAATAGAACAGGAACCTGAAACTCTCCGACACATATATATTGGGCTTGCTGAAGAAATATGTACCAAGCAGTTGCCAGTTGCGGTTTATGGTAAAGGTGCGCGCAATGAACTTGAAAGTAAATTCATTCTCATCAATGGAAACGACCTCGAGCTGCGATTTGTATATTTTGGAGAATTCAGCGCCGGGTTTGAGTTCATCAACCGGATATACATTCTTCTCAACGCTTCTGTTCCCGATACTCATGTCGCGGGTCTCGGTAATGCATTTTATAACAAATGAGTGATTCATAATCATATGTATTTTTTGCGAATTTATGAAAAATCTTTATATTTGGAAGCAATAACAAAAGAAAATGAGCCATGAAAAGAGAGAAGCCAAGGACAATAATAAACAGGAGATTGAAATCGACATTGCCGAAGGCTGCTAATGACCCCAAGGCTGCAAGAGAGTTCCTGGAACAGCTGTACATATATGAGGACATCTTCTACATAGATGATGACACCTTGGAGATGATAAAGGAGTACTCCGACAAAGGAAACGGCTATGCAGAATTTGCATATGCCCGCTACCACGCATGCACATCCCCAGCAGAGGACTCCCAAAACATTGCTATGGAATATTACAAGAAAGCATATGCCAACGGCATTGCTGATGCAGGAATAGGAATGGCATTGGCTACATATTATGGCAGAGGATGCCAGCCAAACAGGGAAAGATATAAAGAGCTCATTGAAGAGGCACAGGCTGCCGGTTCCCGCTTTGCAACATACCTGACAGTCAGAGAGACTCTGTATGGATGGCGCAAAAGACCGATAAATCCAGGCAAAGCCCTCACGATTATCAACAAGTTCATACAGCAGGATGGAGAAGAGAGCATCGTATGGAACTCGCTCAAAGCTAAGGCCATAGAAACAATCTATGGATTGAGTGCAGCCACTCCATACATTGAGAAAGTTGCCGAGAAAGGCTCGATATCAGGATGGGACAGACTGTTCATTGCCAGGTCATATCATGACGATTTAGAACATTACGATAAAGAAATCTTTAATAAAGAGATAAAGAGAGCAATGGACATGGAGTCCGGACATGCTTATTTTTTAAAAGCCGAGCTCAATGAATATAACAAAGAGAGCGTACCGCTGCTCGAGAAAGCCTTTAAACTTGGAGATGATGGCGCCGCCTGCAGAATCGGAGACCTGTACTTCTACCATTTGGAAAAAGATGAGAACCCTTTCCGGAAGGCACAGGAGTACTACCTCAAAGGCTTCAAGTACGACAACTCACTATGCGCAGAGAAACTTGTTGAGATGTGGGAGAAGGGTTATGCCGAGCTTGATGAAAGCACATTGGAGAATATCATCATTGTAGGTGCCCGCATGGATTCGGAGAGACTCATTGTCAAGGCAGTCGAGAGGTACAGGGAAGGTGGTATGGAACAATATGCCCAAGAGATTGAGAAGTATTTCGTACCAGATTACGACAACCTGAAGGATAAAGAGTTCGAAGAGTACTTCCCGGATATGCCCGATGATGACGGCAGAAACGATGCGTATGCATAGGAGAAGGGCTCAACGTAAAAAGTTGAGGGAATGTTTTCTATGATGACATAGAAATGGGGATAGACATCTGTCTTGTGTTCTTCAATACGACTTACCATTGACCTGTTGTTGTATATTCTTTTTGTTGTCGTTCTGTCACATACTTTTCATGACTGAAAAGTATGCAAAAGGTCCCGGCACAAAGTTTACAAGTCGAATAAAACTTTGCTTACGAGTTGCAAGCAACATCCTTCGGTCGTTTTATTCTTGCCGTTGTTGTCTTAACGCAGCAAATAAGGGAATGGGGTAACTCGCTATTCACGCAATAACAGCAACAGGATAATCCACCGCTCAAACATCCCCCATTCTTTATCCTTATTTTCTGCTAACAAC
>JAFXGX010000003.1 GCA_017536695.1 Bacteroidaceae bacterium
AATCTGTTGTCGTTTATTCTTCTTGTTGTCGTTCTTGCTGTACTTTTTGACGCAAAAAGTACCAAAAACTTCGGCACTCGGAAAAAATCGTCACAAGCGCCCTTTGCTCATGCCACCATAGGCGAGCATTCGGTCGGGCGCCGGTGCTAAAGCACACTCCTTTGGGGAACTAAAGTTCCCGTCGTCGCAAACATTGCTCGCCCGCAATGGTGCCACTCCAGGCTTTCGCTTGTTTGCAGGGTGCTGCGGAATTAATTTTATTAATCGATAATGCTTGCCGCAAATGGTCGCGCGTAGCACAGACAAAGTTTGTGCCGCGCGGGTTGCGAGAAGCAAGCATTATCAACTTGATTTGCCAAGTGTATATTTATTATCAATGCTTTTCTATTGTTAAGGGTTAACCTACTCCTTTGGTGAGCTAAAGCTCCCGTTGTCGCAAGCAGTGCTGTGGCTCCGCACTGCCGCACAATGGCCTGCAAACAAACGGCCCTGCATTGGATTTTTTAACGGTGCCGTTTCGCTTTCAGCGACGGATTACCTTTGCAAATCTTTTACAACGCTCAAACAACTCATTGGCTCTCTGCTGCAATAAACTCCTCCACCGCAAGCGACCCCCTGGGCTCTCCCTCTTTTCAAAGAGGGAGTACGACAAAGTCGGGAGGGAGTTTTACTTGTGCCGACTGTACCGCGGTCAGCGAGTGCTGTCAATGTTTAACGTTTAACGTGTAGGGGCGGGGTCGGCCCGCCCTGTGGTAGCGCATTCTCATCCCGACAGAGCGTAGCGACGAATGCCGCAGGTATAGATAATGCTGGCAGTAAATGGTCACGCGAAGCACAGACAAAGTTTGTGCCGCGTGGATTACGGCAAGACAGCATTATCAATGGATCTCTTTTTCATTACAACCGCAAATATTTTGTCAAACCACACCTTTTTGCTACTGAGCAGGGATTGACATACACGGACAGACGCGGAAGGCAAGCAACTATTATTTTCCAAGTTTCATTCCTTTTTCTCGCAAGTTATTCTTATATTTGCAAAAAAGAATTTTATTTATAATTAATTAAATCATAATCATGAAGAACAGAATTTTATTCCTGCTGGCAGTTATCTGCTTCGCTTTTGTGGCAAACGCATCTGCGGCCGACAAGAACAAAAAACCTTTCGTTATCCCCGAGCTCCGCGAGTGGAAGGGTTCGACTGGCGAGTTCCAGATTTCATCAGAGACAAAGGTTGTCTATCCCAAGGGCAATGCCGAGATTGCCGAAGTCGCAAAGCAGTTCGCTAACGATTACAAGAAAATGACAGGCGTCGAGCTTCAGGTAGTAGAAGGCAAGTCTGCAAAGGGTGACATTGTCTTCGCAATCAAGAAGAACAAGAAGCTCGGCAACGAGGGTTATATAATCAACATCGCCAACAAGGTAGACATCACAGCTACGACAGCACGCGGTGCCATGTGGGCTACACGCACACTGTTGCAGATTGCAGAGCAGAAGGCAAATGCTCTTCCAAAGGGTAACATCGTTGACTATCCCGACTATGAGATGCGTAGCTTCATGCTCGACTGCGGCCGCAAGTTCATCCCCATCAGTTTCCTGCACGAGTATGTTGACTTCATGGCATACTACAAGATGAACACATTCCACATCCACTTGAACGACAACGCTTTCAAACAGTACTTCAACCACGACTGGGCAAAGACTCCGTCAGGTTTCCGTTTGGAGAGCGACCTTTTCCCAGGCCTCACATCACGCGACGGCTACTACACAAAGGAGGAGTTCATAGAGCTTCAGAAGCATGCAGAGCGCGTAGGCGTTGAGATTATCCCTGAGATTGACGTTCCCGCTCACTCATTGGCATTCGTTCACTACCGCCCCGAGCTGGGCAGCAAGGAATATGGTCTTGACCACCTCGACCTCTTCAACCCTAACACATACACATTCATCGACTCACTCTTCATGGAGTACCTCAGCGGCGATGAGCCAGTGTTCCGCGGCCCACGTTTCCATGTAGGTACCGACGAGTACTCTAACCGCGACACTGCTGTCGTTGAGAAGTTCCGTTACTTCACCGATTTCTGCATCCGCACAGCCGAGAAGTACGGCAAGCAGGCTTGCGTTTGGGGTGCATTGACACACGCAAAGGGCAACACCCCCGTAAAGGTAGACAACGTGCTCATGTATGAGTGGTACAACGGCTATGCCGATCCAAAGGATATGATAGCTCTCGGATACGATGTAATCAGCATACCCGACGGTTTCACATATATCGTACCCGCTGCAGGTTACTATTATGACTACCTCAACTGCAACTACCTCTACAACAGCTGGACACCTGCCGTAATAGGCAACCAGACCTTCGAGGAGAAGCACCCGCAGATAAAGGGCGGTTCATTCGCAGTATGGAACGACCATGCTGGCAACGGTATCAGCTGCAAGGACATCCACTACCGCGTGTTCCCGGCAATGCAGACAATGGCAGTTAAGATGTGGACCGGCGCAAAGCCAACCTTATCTTATGAAGAGTTCGACAAGGCACGCCTTGCACTGAGCGACGCTCCCGGCCTCAACATCGCCGGACGTTTCAGCGGCGAGAAGAGAACAATTGTTGAGGTTCCTGCACTCAAGCCTGCCGCAAACCTTGTAAAGGAGACAGGTATCAGAGAGGTAGGTTATGAGTACAGCGTATCATTCGACATTGAGGCTGCCAAAGAGTGCCCGGGCACTGTATTGACAAGCTCACGCGACGCAGTGTTCTACCTTGCCGACCCTGTTAGCGGCAAGCTCGGTTTCTCACGCGACGGCTACCTCATGACATTCAACTACAGCTTCTTCCCAGGCGAGAAGGCACACGTTACAATCAGCGGTAACCAGCAGGTTACAAAGCTCTTCGTTAACGGCAAGCTCGTTGAGACACTCGACAAGCAGACACTCTACCACAACGAGGGCGGCAAGGACAAGATGTACTACGTGCGCACACTCGTGTTCCCACTGGAGAAGGCAGGTAACTTCAAGAGCAAGGTTACCAACTTCAAGGTTGAGAACCGCTGCAAGTAACAATAAATACCGCATATATATTAAAAAGGTCATTGCGTTTGTAATGACCTTTTTAATTTGTTTTTACCCTACTCCACCGAATTACTAATAATAAAGGTTAAATCTTTTGCCAAAGCAGATTTTTAATTACTAAAAGTTTAGATTTCTAAAAACTTCGTTTTATATTTGTCATGTGAGAGAGTATAGACAAGAAAAAAACAAATAAGACAATATATGAAAAAGAGTGATACACTTACAAAAGCCGAGATGCAGGTAATGAACGCCTTGTGGGAGATGCCCGACGGTGGATGCATACACGACATCATTGCGCACTACCCCGACCCCAAGCCTGCCTACACAACGGTATCTACATTCCTGAAGATTCTCCTGAACAAAGGATTTGTCGAGTTCCGCAAGCTCAGCGGCAAGACACATACCTACTACCCGCTCATAAGCAAGGAGAACTACACCAACCAGGTAATGAAGGATGTAAAGGAGTCGTTCTTCGGCGGCTCGGGTTCATCGCTTGTGAAATTCTTTGTAGAGAAAGAGAAACTGAGCGAGAGCGAGATAAGGGAACTCATTGAAATAATCAAGGAGAGCAACAGGTAACCATGAGAATAGCAAGATGCATAACGGCATTGATTGTCTGCGCCATGGCAATCGGCACCACGCAGGCCCAGAAGAGCGGTTCAAAGGATAAGACACATATCATTGAAGCGTTCCTCGACAACACGCCCGCAATCTATGGCAACAATCTCAACTTTAATGATTTCTTCTCCGACTCATATGTTACGGCCAAGGTTTATGCCGATGATGACAGCATTGTCACGAAGATTAGAATAAAGAAATGCAGGACATTGCCGTCGGGTAACAGTGACCCGTACTCCTATGAGACGGCCATAAAGCTTTTGAAGGAGAGCTGCAAAAGCATAATAAGCAGCTACCGATGGAGTCCCGGAGAGAATGAATGCAGGGTCATCTGGAGGTCAAGGCATGACCGCATGATTGAAGGGAGAGAGAAAGACAGGGAGCTGATGTCATTCGTTTCGGGGCTAATCACTGACAAGACCAAGAGGAAACTCTACCGGGATGACGGAAGCGCATTCATACGTCTGCAGCTCGACTCCACAGGAAGGATTCTCGAAGCCGAACACATAGGGAACATATTCTGGGGGACCGGAAATGCGGGATGGACAAGCAGCACAGATGATGTTGCTGTATCGACGGTGTCGGGCTATGAGAACGGCGACAAGCACTACACCATGAAGTTCAAGCCGAAATCCCAACCGGCAAGATACATGGACAAATGGGAACTGAGGATGCACCACGCCGACAAGCTGTTGAGAAAGAATGCACGACAGATAGCCCGAGAGCTCAACGGCAGACAGTTCAGCGGACTTGCAGGGAAAGGGGGAGAGATTTGCATCGAGATACATGTTGACACATCGGACATTGAAATAGAAGAGATTGACCCCGCATACCCCGGTGGAGCCAAGGCACTGAAGGAATTCTACATCGAAAATTTCAAATATGGCAGGAAACTGCGCAGGAACAGAATAAAAGGCAACGTGAATATCGGGTTACTCATCAAGAAGAACGGCAAGGCTAAGCTGCGGTACGTCGAGATGCACGAACCTACATTCAGCTATGAAGGCAGGGACAGTTGGGATGATATTTCCGGTGAAATCAGCAGCGAGATAAAAAGGATAACCAAAAAACTGCCACGCTGGACACCCGGCAAACACGACGGCAAGAAGATTGAGAAGAATTGTACGTTCCGCATAAGGTTGGACGGCAATAACAGATAAACGGTTTCCTTAGACAAAAAAACAGATGACTATGTCAGCAATTGTGATTTACATACTCAAATGGGCGCTATGCCTTGTGCTGCTTTACATTCCTTTTGCGCTGTTGTTGCGCAGGGAAACCTTCGCGACATTCAACCGTTGGCTTCTTATCGGGATTATCGCAGTGTCGGCAATACTGCCGTCAATAACGATCACATACCCCGTCGAGGTGGAGATTGTGAAGTTCATTGATGCGGCAGGCAACACCGTGGCGAACGAGGAGATGCAGGTACCTCAAGGAACAATAGCAGCTGTGACTGCCGAAGAGGGGTTCAATTGGGAAGACCTCATTACAATGGAGACACTCTTCGTAATATATGTGATAGGTGTTACCATAACCCTTGTGCTGCGCATTGTTGAGATTGCAAGGATAGTGACAGGCATAAGACGCGGAACGGCGCTCGGCGGAAAGTACAACGGAATGACACTTCACTGCCACAAAGGGGAGACTGCACCGTTCAGCTGGTTTGGACATGTGGTAATGTCGCAGAGTGATTACGAAGAGTGCGGCAGGGAGATTCTGTTGCACGAAGAGGGTCATTTCCGCAACAGGCACTCATGGGACATGCTTCTGCTGAGCATAGTGAAGTCACTCCAGTGGTTCAACCCGTTTGCCTACATGCTTGCCAACGACATGAAGGAGATACATGAATACGAGGCCGACAGATATGTGCTCAGGCAGCATGGCGACACACGCGCCTATCAGTTGTTGCTGTTGAGGAAGGCAGTGGGCGACACTGCATTCAACCTTGCCAACAACTTCAACCAGAGCAGCGTGAGGAGAAGAATAATGATGATGGCACGCAAGCCATCGGGCCGGATGAACAAAGGCAAGGTACTCTCGTTCGCCCCAATGACACTTCTTTTCCTCTTCATATTCGCCGAGCCGGAATATGTATACAGCATCATCGAAAAGAGAGCATTGTCTGCCGCCGATGCGAGCGAGCCAGAAGATATATACATGCATGCACCGGTGGCATTGGAAAGCGCACCGTTACCACTGCATATGCAACCCACCATGAAGCCGGCAGCACCAAAGGAGATTAAGCCGATAAATGAGGTACCGCTCAGTGCACAGGCTATAAGGCTTGCCGAGAAATTTGAAGAGCATGCCACCGAATCATACTACGAATACATCAATATCGAAGGCAGCGGGCTTGGCAGCACACTCCGCGGGATGAACGTAAGGAGATGCAGCGTGAAGGTACAGTTCATTGTCGACAAGAACGGCGATGCCCACAGCGTTATTCCGAAAGGGTGCGACCTCTCGATATCAGGCAGCGCCGACGGCTACATCGAGGAGTGCAAGGGTATCGCAACCAGAGCAGTCACAGAATATATCCTTGCAAAGAAGTGGCAGGCAACGATAAAGGAAGGAAAAGAGATATGCACAATATACGATGCACACATGATACTGAATTTTGGAGAGACACGCATAGATGACAACAGCAGCCACACCATGATGGCCGGTTCAACACCTATTAACTGACAGAGAGCATGAAAAGGATTATACGATATACATTGACAATGACGCTGATGATGCTGTCGCTACATGCGGTAGCACAGGAGAACGGTGCAGAGGACAAGATTGAGCGGAACCCTCTTGACAACCTCATTGTACGTACTGCGGTAAAGCAGAGTCTTTTTCCCGAGGAGCGTGTATACCTGCACTTCGACAACAGTGCCTACTACCTGGGCGAAAACATGTGGTTCAAGGCTTATGTCATGAGCGGCACCGATGACACCCCCACCGAGACAAGCCGTGTGCTATATGTGGAGCTTGTGGCACCCGAGGGGTATGTAGTACGCACCAACAAGTACAAGATTGGCGATGACGGCACATGTTACGGCATGTTCGAGCTCAACAGGCTATTGCTGTCGGGCTATTACGAAGTGCGCGCATATACACGCTACATGCTCAACCGCGGCAAGGAAGCAGTCTTCAGCAGGGTGTTCCCTGTGTTCGACATGGTACATGCCGACAACTGGGACTTCAAGAACATGCTCGACCGCCGCAGGGGATTCCTCATCGACGTTGAAGAGGACAGCACACGTCAAGGGCTTGAGAGAGAGGTCGCATGGGTAAACTCAAAGCTGCCCAAAGTTGACCTGAAGTTCTTCCCCGAAGGCGGACACCTTGTCGACGGCATTGAAAGCCGCGTCGCATTCGAGGTATTCGGCGAAGACGGCATAAACAGCAGCCGCAGCATAACACTCCTTGCCGACGGCAACGAGCTGCTGAGCGCCACACCGTCACACATGGGAATGGGAACATTCACATTCACTCCCCGGGCCGACGTAAAATACACCGCCGTAATGATGGACGGGAAGAAGAAGAGGAAATTCAGCCTTCCCGAAGTAGAGGATGAAGGCGCTGTCATACGCGTAGGCGAAACGGCCGGTAATATTACCATAAACGTGAAGAACAACCTTGAGCTCGAGACCGAGATAGGCTGTGCCGTACTTTACCGAGGAAAGGCACTCTTCTACGAGAGTTACCCGTCAACCGACATGGAGATGACCTTTGCGGTGGACAAGAACAGTCTTAACGAGGGTGTTAACCGCGTGATACTCTTTGTAAGCAACGGCATACCGCTTGCCGAGAGGATGTTCTTCGTGAGACACGACAAAACTCTTGCCGAGGACCATGAGAGCGCGCGTCTCACAGTCACAAGCAGCAGAGGCTGCATAGACTCCCTTACCGTAGAACCGTATGAGAAGATATCATTAAGCATCGGGCGCGAGGACGGCAAGCCCATTGAGGAAGGCTGTTTCTCGATATCGGTAAGCGATGCCGACCACCGTCAGGAGACATCCTATTCATACAACATATACACCTACATGCTGCTGGGAAGCGAGGTCAAGGGATATATCCCCGACGCGGCACGATATTTCGACCCTGCCAACGCTGACCGCGCAGCCGAGCTTGACCTTGTCATGCTCACCCACGGCTGGACATCGTACGACTGGAACAAACTGAGCCGTAAGGAAGCGAAGCTCGAGCAGCCGATAGAGAAAGGCATCATGGTAAAGGGACGCTATGTCAAGAAGATACCTAACCGCAAGATTGGATTCCTGGACAAGATGATTGTTACCAACAAGCCAAACACCGGAATCAATTTCAACATGACCTACCGCGACAGCATACTCACGAAATATGATTTCACTACCGATGCGAACGGCGAGTTCCGTATTCTGACAAACGACTTTTTCGGCAAGCGCGTTGCCAAGCTGGTGCCGTCGGTCGGCATGTACAACAGCCCGCGCGATAGCCTCTTCGCCTTTGTCCTTGACCGATACTTCTCGCCCGAGATGCGCCTTTACCACTACTGGGAGAGGAACGTCGGTCACGCCAAGACTGCCGAGGAACTGAAAGAGCACAACGAGGAGATGATAAAGATAAACCCCTTCGAGTACCTTCTGTCAAATGTAGAGGTCATCTCCAAGAGAAAGAAGGATGCTTTCTACCGCCCGCCACGCAGCGAGCTGAAGCTCGACTTCCTCGATGAATGGGAGTATGCCCAGGATGTGACATACCTTAACAGGAAAGCCACATGGCGCCCCACCAGCTATGGTGGCAACAGCATGGCAGCAGAGCCACGCTGGAACGCCCCCTCTGCCTTTGACAACAATCCGGGACTCTCATCCTTCGACCGCTACGTCATGGGTAATGACGGATACCTCAGCAGCGACGCCACCACATCCGACCCCACAGGAGTAAGGAGTTCAGGGATTAAACCGCTGGTCATCACCGACCCGGCCTTCTACCACACACTGAGCGCATACGACATCCTGCGCAGTGCATTCTGGCGCCATAACTTCAACTGGTGCTACTGGATACAGAGCATTGTCGTTGACGGCGAATACTCATCCGACACGGTTCCAGCCTTTGACAAGGATTACCTGAAAGGGGTAAAACCTGTGGACATGACCAATTTCAAGGAGATTGTCATACGCTCCGACGAGAACACCCGCAAGCGTCATGTACTGTGGGAGTACAAGGAGAGGATTCACCAGACATTATCGGATTTCCATAATGCCATTCCCACGCGCAACCACAAAGAGCAGGAAAAGAACAACTACTCATACGACCAATTCTACGACTCGTTTAACACCGTCGCACACATAAGCCCCAGAAGCAGAGAGGTTGATGACGCCGAAGACGCCGAAGAATTACTGACGACAGATACAAGAGTGCATAACGGCGGGAAGGAGAAGAGAATTGGCAACTACTCATACTCATCGTTCTACGACTCGTTCACGACCAAAGCCGGTGTCGACCCCAGGAACGGTAATATCGACAATGCCCCCGACGCTATACAATACCAGGATTTTGTATCGAGCGGCCTGCGTACAATGGAGAACAACAGCATACCGAACTACGTTGCATGCTTCATACCCAACAATGATGAGGACGCTGCCAAAGGCATTATCCCAATGCTGTCGCACTACACCACAGCGCGCTACACAATGGTCTACGGCTATACTGAGAGCAAGGAGTTCTACGCCCCCGACTACAGCGCCATGCGCCCCGACAGCACAACGCACGACTACCGTCGCACATTGCTCTGGGCTCCCGACGTTACAGTTACCGATGAGGGCCTGATTGAGGTCGAGCTGTATAACAGCACCCAGGCCAAGAGGATTGCTGTCGATGTAGAGGGATATGCAGCCGGCACATTCTATGCGAACAACGGAAACATCGCGACACGCGAAGCTGAGAAGAGCGCATTTGCCGAGATAAAGAGGAGGGATGTAACGCCTATTATCGGCATACACACTCCCGAGCTGCTTGTACACTGCTTCAGGATGACGGAGGATGGTCGTACACGATATATACAGAAGGATTATGACAAGGCCTTTGAGTTATTCAACGAGGCTGCCGCTCTCGGTTACTCCCCTGCGATATATAACACCGCGGTATGCTACCTTGATGGTAAAGGCGTGGAGAAAGACAGCGTCGAGGCATTCCGTCATTTCCGCAAAGCCGCGAACATGGGCGAGGCCAAGGCGCTCCACAACCTTGCCAGCTGCTACATGCGCGGCATCGGAACTGCAAAGAATGACTCTTTGGCAGTACACTACTATACCATGTCTGCCGACAAAGGTACAGCGATATCACAGTCCATACTGGGACACTTGTACATGAACGGTAAAGGTGTAGAGCAGGACAGCATCAAGGGACGCGAGTGGTACAACAAGGCTGCGGAGCAGGATGAGCCGACGGCACTCTATGCATTGGCAGCAATCATGGAAAAGGAAGACTCCATGGCGGGTTACAGCAAACGTCAGCTACGCAAGTGCAAGACAATAGAGCTTCTTGTCAAAGCAGCCGAGAAGGAGCACCCCGAGGCACAGTACAGACTCGGACGCTACTACGAAAGCGGGAAATATGTAAGGAAGAGCAAGAAGAAGGCCTTCAACTGGTATCTGCACGCGGCAAGCCAAGGGCACACCGATGCCATGGAGCGTGTTGGCTACTGCTACGAGAAGGGACGCGGCGTAAAGAAGAACGAGCCGAAGGCTGCCAGCTGGTACAGGCTCGCCGAGCGTGGAGGCAATGAGACTGCTAAGAAGAAAATGGCGTGGTACAATATGCTGCACTTCTTCGAGGAGTAAGATTTGTAACATGGGTCGCGGTCTGTCAATGTGTAATGTTACTTGTAACATCGGTTCCGTAGGGGCGGGGTCGGCCCGCCCTAGGGGTGTTTAATGTGTAGTGTTTAATGTTACTTGTAACATCAACAGCATGAGCAGCGATTGGTCACGCGAAGCACGGGAGTAATTAGTGCCGCGTGGGTCGCGGTCAGCGAGTGCTGTCAATGTGTAATGTTGTTTACAACATCGGATTGTAGGGGCTGGGTCAGCCCGCCCAAGGCTATATCGCGTACTTGTCATCCCGACAAAGCGCAGCGCCGAGGGATCTCTTCCACACATTTTGATTCCCTCTCTACGGGAGAAGGTTAGGGAGAGGCTATTCTTTTTGTTATCGGGAACATTTGACTGTCATGTGTGTTCTAACATATGACATCAGGAACCGTAACAAAAACAAAAGAGATGAAAAGAATCAAGGCTCACCTGCAAAGTCTGGGGGGCTAAGCAAAAAGTTTAGTCAATCTATAGAAGAAAAACTTTAAATCCGTTACACCTCTTAGTTGTGTCCTAAACGCCTTAATCTTTGCATTAAAACTTTCCGCAAAAGCATTGGTTGA
>JAFXGX010000018.1 GCA_017536695.1 Bacteroidaceae bacterium
ACCATCGACGGCAACAAGGTGACATTCGTATTCGAGATGAATGCAGCTATATCAAAGACCGGCAATTACTCATTCGCTATCCCTGCAGGTCTTATCAAGGCTACAGACGGTGAGGAGTTCGCAGGTCAGACATTCACATTCAATGTTAAGGAGGCTGTTGTTGAACCAGAGGAGCCAGATACAACAGAGAAACAGTATCGTGTGAAGTGCGACAACGGTTACTTGAACATCTATAGCACATACGCTTATCCAGCTGGTCCTATCGGCGGTGTAAACATTGCAGAGTATGCCGAGGATAACAATCAGATATTCACCGTAGAGGATGCAGGTAACGGTAATGTATATTTGAAGTCGGCTTCAGGTTTATATATCTACTGTCAGCCTTGGAACGTTGACGGCAATGCTAATGACAAGTCTGCATTGACATTTGAGGAGACCGAGAATGGTAAGTTCTACATCAAGTGCTCAAATGGTTACTTCAAGGTTCAAAATGTTTCTGGTGTTCCTGTGGCCAAAATTGATGAAGTAGATGTAGAACAGCCTGCACTTTCGGGCTACTTCCCATACTGCGATGCTGCAATTGATGCTGCTGCACTTTGGTCACTTGAAGAGGTTGATGCTGTTGAACCCGAAGTTCCTGAAACACCGACCGGTCTCAACGAAACCGTTGTATTCGACTTCGTAAACGGTGGATGGAATATCCCGACAATGGAGCAGAACAACTACAGCAGCATTAAGACAGCCGGTGAGTACACTGATGGCACAAAAACCATCAAGATTGACCCGACAGCAAACGGCGGTAGCTACATCTATGACAGCAAGGGCTTCTTGAATATATCTAAGCCAGGCACTAAGATTATTCTCCCGGTATTCGATTTCGCAGTTGAGAAGATTGAGGTTGTTGGTCACACTTCTGCAACAAGCTATGCTAATGTTGATATGAACGTATATGTTGGTAGCACAGCTGTAAGTACTGCTTGCATCGGTTCAACCGAGACATACACATACGAGATTGCAGCAGACAACCAGGCTGCCGGCAATGTTTACGAACTCGTTATCGGTTCTAACGGCGGCAACTACTCAAGTGTAATGTACATCACATATATTAAGGTATATCCTGCCGAGAACAAGCTCGAGGCTCCCGTAATCGACCTCGCAAGCGGTGTATATGTCGGTGCTCAGACTGTAAATGTACACTCTGCAACAGCAGACATCGAGGGTGTGACAAACGTTACATACTACTACACAACCAACGGCAATGAGCCTACTGTTGAGGATGAGGAGACCGATGGTGAAATCACTATCGAGAACAGCTGTACTCTCAAGGTAATCGTTGAGCTTACATACGGCGACAAGACATACGTGAGTGCATCAACTTCGGCTGAGTACATCATCTCTGAGGCTGTTACATACCACAGAGCAGTTGCAGTTGAGAGCGGCAGCTACTTCCTTGCTGCAAACGGCCACGTGGCAGCACCTCTTGCAAATGGTGTCCTGCCAGGTGTTGAGACAACAATCGATGGCAATGACTTGACCGAGGCTGCTTACTATGCTATTACCTTGGAAGAGGCTGCTGAGGCAGGAACATACTACATTAAGGATGTAAACGGCAACTATATCTACACATCTTCAATGTATGGTACTTCCGGTCCAAAGCTCAGCTCAAATGGCGCATACACTCCAAAGAGCAGCTGGACAATCACTATCGCCGAGGATGAGAACAGCACAGCAACTATCGTAAGTGAGGGATTGACACTTGTATACGACACTGCTGCAGGCGCATTCAAGGTTACAGAATCTGTTTCTGACGGCATGGTACTCCCGACATTCTACGGTACAAAGGCTACAGGCGTTGAGAACGTAGTTACAAACGGCGAGGCTATCGAGAGCATCTACGACCTCCAGGGCCGCAAGATTGAGAAGGTAACCGAAGGCGGTATCTACATCGTTAATGGCAAGAAGGTACTTGTAAAGTAAAGCCCCACCCTAACCCTCCCCGTAATGGGAGGGAATAAGGGAACCTACATAAAGAATGGCAGTCATAGGCTGCCATTCTTTTTTTTGTATACAAAACACCCTTTTACAAAAAATATACCTACATTTGTATTATTCATATTTATAATAAGGTATATATCACATATGCAAAAGAGAATCATTGAGTGCGTGCCTAACTTTTCAGAGGGGCGCAACATGGAGACAATAAAGCAGATAACTGATGCCATTGAGAGTGTAAAGGGAGTCAAGCTATTGGATGTTGACCCGGGAGAGGCCACAAACCGCACCGTGGTGACATTTGTGGGAGAACCCGAGGCGGTAATGAATGCAGCCGTTGCGTCAATAAAGCGCGCGACAGAACTCATTGACATGCGCCTGCACAAGGGAGCACACCCACGCATGGGAGCGTGCGACGTGTGCCCGCTCATTCCGGTTTCGGGTATCACTATGGATGAGTGTGCCGAACTCGCACGTTCACTGGCCAAACGTATTGCCGAAGAACTTGGTGTACCTACATACTGCTACGAGGCTGCAGCCTTCAAGCCCGAGCGCCGCAACCTTGCCGTGTGCCGCAAGGGAGAATATGAGGCGTTGCCCGAGAGAATGACAAACACCGACGAGCAGCCCGACTTTGGTGCCCGCGCCTTCGACGAGAGCATTGCCCGCACGGGAGCGACAGCCGTTGGCGCACGCGACTTTCTTGTAGCCGTGAACTATAATCTGAACACCACATCTACACGCCGCGCCAACGCCATTGCGTTCGACGTGCGCGAGAAGGGACGCCCCATGCGCGAAGGCAACCCCATTGTGGGCAAGATAATAAAGGATAAGAACGGCGAGCCCGTGATGAAGCCCGGAACCCTAAAGGCATGCAAGGCCATTGGCTGGTTCATCGACGAATATGGCATTGCACAGGTTTCGATGAACATGACCGACCTGTCGGTAACCCCGCTGCACGTAGCCTTTGATGAGGTGTGCCGCGCCGCCGATGCACGCGGTGTGCGTGTGACTGGTACCGAGATTGTGGGGCTTGTCCCAAAGAAGGTCCTTGTTGACGCCGGCCGCTACTTCCTGCGCAAGCAAAACCGCTCGACAGGCGTACCCGAGAGAGAACTGGTGCGCATAGCAATAGAGAGCATGGGGCTATCTACCCTCAAGGAGTTCAAACCCGAGGAGAAGGTTATCGAATACATGCTCGAGACCGAGGAGAGGAAAGGCGTGAAAAAGCTTGTCGACATGACATGCGCAGCCTTCGCCGAGGAGACGGCAAGCGAATCGCCCGCACCCGGTGGAGGCTCAATATCGGCATATATGGGTGCACTGGCGGCTGCGTTGGGCACAATGGTAGCGAACCTCTCATCGCACAAGGCCGGATGGGATGAACGTTGGGAGTTCTTCTCGGACTGGGCCGAGAACGGTATGACCGTGATGAACGAGCTGCTTGCGCTTGTTGATGAGGACACAGCTGCGTTCAACAAGATTATGGATGTATTCGGAATGCCGAAGGGCACCCCCGAAGAGAAGGAGGCACGCGCCGCCGCAATGCAGGTGGCTACGTTGTATGCGACTGAGGTTCCCTTGCGCACCATGAAGGCCGCTTACAAGGCATTCGATGTTGTACGCGCAATGGCGACAGAGGGCAACCCCAACTCCGTATCGGACGCCGGCGTAGGCGCATTGGCTGCACGCTCGGCTGTCATGGGCGCATGTCTCAACGTAAAAATTAATGCCGCAGGGCTCAAGGACCGCGAGGTTGCCGAGCGCCTGATAAACGAGGCCAACGAGATACAGGCTCTTGCACAGCAGGCCGAGAAAGAGATACTGGAGATTGTAGAAAGCAAGATAAACGCATAACCGGATTGTCATTGCGGCTGTAGGGGCTCCAGCATGACAAGTCCGCAGTTTTGTCATTTCGAACCGAAGGGAGACGTGTTGTTGAGGGCTTTGCCCGAAAAAATCTCTTTTATTCGCAGTTTTTGAGATTCCTCGTCGCTTCGCTCGCTCGGAACCGTAGGTCGCCGCCCGCAGGGGCTAAAGGCAATGACAAGTCCGCGGTTTTAGGGCGGACACGTCGGTACCGCGAAGCAAAGCATCTAAAACTGCGCAAAGAGAGAAGAGATCCTTCACATACGTTCGGGATGACAAGTACGTGGACTTGTCATCCCGACAAAGCGCAAGCGACGAGGGATCTCAAGAAACGAGAACAAAGCTACGAGAAACGAGAAAAAAACAGACCAAAACCATAATACCATGACCGACTTTCAAAAGGAGATACTTGCAGGAATACCTGATGTGTTGCCTGCAAAGAAAGAGTACGACAAGAGAGCGAACCATGCGCCCAAGCGCAAGGATATCCTTACCGATGAGGAGAAGAAACTTGCGCTTGCCAACGCGCTACGCTACTTCCCCGAAAAACATCATGCAGAACTTGCACCCGAGTTCCTCGAGGAGCTGAAACAGTACGGACGCATATACATGTACCGTCTGCGCCCCGACTATGAGATGTATGCACGCTCTATCGATGAGTACCCTGCACGCTCGCGTCAGGCAGCAGCAATAATGCTCATGATTCAGAATAACCTTGACAAGGCAGTGGCACAGCATCCGCATGAACTCATAACATACGGCGGCAATGGCGCTGTGTTCCAGAACTGGGCACAATACCGTCTGGCAATGAAATATCTTGCCGAAATGACCGATGAGCAGACACTCGTAATGTACTCGGGACACCCCTTGGGGCTGTTCCCCTCGCACAAGGATGCACCCCGGGTAATTGTGACCAACGGCATGGTAATCCCCAACCACTCTTCGCAGGATGACTGGGAGCGTTTCAACGCAATGGGTGTGTCGCAGTACGGGCAGATGACTGCAGGCTCATACATGTACATTGGCCCGCAGGGCATTGTACACGGCACCACAATAACTGTAATGAACGCCGCACGCAAGCGCATGAAGCCCGGGCAAAGCGACCTCAAGGGCATGCTCTTCGTTACAGCCGGATTGGGCGGTATGTCAGGCGCACAACCAAAGGCAGGTAACATATCAGGTGTTGTAAGCGTGACGGCAGAAATCAACATCGCAGCTGCCGAGAAGCGCTACAAGCAGGGTTGGGTGGATGAACTGCACTCATCGCTCGATGAGCTTATACCACGAATAAAAGAGGCTGTCGAAAAGAAGGAGATTGTATCGTTCGCATATGTGGGCAACGTGGTCGACCTGTGGGAACGTCTTGCCGATGAGGATATGAATGTAGACCTGGGCAGCGACCAGACATCACTGCACAACCCTTGGGCTGGCGGCTACTACCCTGTGGGTTACAGCTACGAGGAGAGCAACCGCATGATGGCCGAGGAGCCCGAGCGTTTCCGCGAGTGCGTGCAGGAGTCGTTGCGCCGCCACGTGGCTGCAATCAACAGACTCACGGCACGCGGCATGTACTTCTTTGATTACGGCAATGCCTTCCTGCTTGAATCATCACGCGCAGGGGCTGACATCCTTGCCGCAGACGGCAAGTTCCGTTATCCATCGTATGTCCAGGATATCATGGGACCGATGTTCTTTGACTACGGCTTCGGCCCGTTCCGTTGGGTATGTACATCGGGCAACGAGAAGGACCTTGAGACTACCGACCGCCTTGCTGCCGAGGTGCTTGAGCAGATGCTCGCCGAGGCACCCGAGGAGATTCGCGGACAGCTCGCCGACAATCTTCACTGGATTCGTGAGGCAAAACAGAACAGGCTTGTCGTGGGTTCACAGGCACGCATCCTCTATGCCGACTCCGAGGGCCGCACACGCATTGCTCTCGCCTTCAACGAAGCCATTGCACGAGGCGAGATTTCAGCACCCGTGGTACTCGGACGCGACCACCACGATGTTTCGGGAACAGACTCCCCCTACCGCGAGACCTCGAACATATACGACGGCTCACAATTCTGTGCCGACATGGCCGTACACAACGTCATAGGCGACTCGTT
Organism: Bacteroidaceae bacterium; assembly: GCA_017536695.1. Lineage (GTDB taxonomy): Bacteria > Bacteroidota > Bacteroidia > Bacteroidales > Bacteroidaceae > HGM04593. Next base: position 5,970 of record JAFXGX010000018.1, read on the forward strand.
CCGCGGTGCCACATGGGTATCAATCCACAATGGTGGCGGCGTAGGCTGGGGCGAGGTCATGAACGGCGGCTTCGGCATGGTCATTGACGGCAGTGATGATTCGGCACGCCACATCGAAGAGATGCTTCTGTGGGACGTGAACAACGGCATAGCTCGCCGCAGCTGGGCTCGCAACGAGGGCGCGATGTTCGCCATCAAGCGCCAGATGGAGCGCACGCCGCTGCTGAAGGTAACCTTGCCGAACATTGCCGACAGGGATTTGATTGAAAGAGTATTCAACGAGAACAGATAAAAGCGTAGAGAAAAGAGATTGTCATGCTGGAGCGTAGCGAAACATCTAAATAACGCGAGCTTGTCATCCCGAATGAACATGAGGGATCTCAAGAAACACGAAAGAAGAGATTCTTCGTTGCACTCAGAATGACAAAACAAAGTTTTGTTATCGACGAGTTTTGCAGTGAACGTCGCAGGCAGCATCGCTAAAAGTGATGCCCTGCGGTGCACTAAAAGCAAAACGAGTCAATGACAGTACAAATATAGAATGACAAAACAAAGTTTTGTTATCGGCGAGTTTTGCAGCAACAGGTCAAACGTAGCACTCCCACCCCTCCGCCAGTAAACTGGCACCTCCCCTCAGGCAGAGGAGGAATTTAACTTATGCCGTTTGGGTTGCGAAAAGCAAAACGAGTCAATGACAGAAAGCAAGAAGCAACAGCAAAAGAACGACTAACCAACATAACAGATATTATGACTCATTATATCAGTGCAGAACACCTTACCATTGACCGGGTGGAAGAAATATTGGTCAACGGCTATACAATCGCCCTAAGCGACGACGCGGTAAACCGCATAAACCATTGCCGCGAGTATCTTGACAAGAAAATGGAGAATGCCGGACGCCCGATATACGGCGTAACGACAGGATTCGGCTCTCTGTGCAACATTTCGGTCGATAAGGAGAACCTCTCTCAGTTGCAGAAGAACCTGATGATGTCACACGCATGCGGAACCGGAGCACGCGTTCCTAAGGAGATTGCACGACTGATGCTGCTCCTGAAGGTACAGTCCCTCTCATACGGACATTCAGGAGTGCAGCTCATTACCGTGCAGCGTCTGGTGGATATGTTCAACAACAACATAATCCCCGTTGTATACGAACAGGGCTCGCTCGGAGCATCGGGCGACCTGTCGCCTCTTGCACACATGTGCCTGCCTTTGCTCGGACTGGGCGAGGTAGAGGTCGACGGCGAGATTATAAGCGGCGGAGAGCTGATGCAGAGAATGGGTTGGCAGCCTATCACATTGTGTTCAAAAGAGGGTCTTGCACTGCTTAACGGCACGCAGTTCATGTCGGCATACGGCGTATATTCAATCATAAACGCGAAGCGCCTGAGCCGTTGGGCCGACCACATAGGCGCAATGTCGCTGGATGCCTTTGACGGCCGCATAGAGCCGTTCGAGCATAACGTACATGCCATACGCCCGCACAACGGACAGATTGAGACCGCAAGGAACATACGCACAATCCTTGAGGGCAGCGAAATCATCAGGCAGCCCAAGAAACACGTACAGGACCCCTACTCTTTCCGCTGTATACCACAGGTGCACGGTGCATCGAAGGACACCATTGATTATGTATGGAGCGTGCTCGAGACCGAAATAAATTCAGCGACCGACAACCCCACAGTGTTCCCCGACACCGATGAGGTCATCTCGGCAGGCAACTTCCATGGACAGCCCATTGCTTTGGCAATGGATTTCCTTGCCATAGCTGTGGCAGAGCTCGGAAATATCTCGGAGCGCCGTATATACAAGATTATATCGGGAGCACGCGAGTTGCCGCATTTCCTTGTTGCCAACCCGGGCCTCAACAGCGGCTTTATGATTCCGCAGTACACGGCGGCCTCCATCGTGAGCCAGTCAAAAGGGCTCTGTTGGCCCGCGTCGTGCGACTCGATACCGTCATCACAGGGTCAGGAGGACCATGTGAGCATGGGCTCAAACGCCGCTACCAAGCTGTGGAAGGTGGTACAGAACAGCGAGCGCGTACTTGCCATTGAGCTTATGAATGCCGCACAGGCTTTGGAGTTCCGCCGTCCAATGCGCTCATCGCAGACCGTAGAGGCAATCTTTGAGGCATACCGCAAGGTGGTTCCGTTCGTCGACAACGACACTGTGATGTTCCCGCATATCGCATCATCGGTCAACTTCCTGAATGAATATGAACTTGCTCGTTAAGTTTGATTCATATATCAATTAGCAACTACTAAATGAATGACCATACTATATACATATCATTGCAAAAGAAATCTATTTTTTCTTTAAATGGTTTGTTGCAGGAATAGGATTTTCTATAATTCCACTTATTTTATGCTTCATAGTAGCAACATTTGATACTGGACCAGACTGGTATGAAGTAGCATGTGACATACTTGAAGGCGCATGTGGATTACTAATTATTTTATCCCTATTAACTCCCATATGGATATATATACCGGTTCATCAAATGGGTTAAGAAGTGGAAATGAACAAGTTCTATTGAACTTGTCATTCCGAGCGAGCGAAGCGACGAGGAATCTCAATGACAGCAGAGATTTCTCACATACGTTCGAAATGACAGCACTGTGAGATAAAAAAGAGAAAACTGCAATGAGAGTTAAATAAAGAATAGATTAATGCATCTAACAAACAGGTTAATATGAACTTGCTCATTAAGAATATTGGAACAATCGTCGGCATTGACGAGAGCGGACGCACCCGTGTCAGCGGCAAGGCAATGGGTGAAATAACCATGCTCGAGAACGCATGGCTGCTCACCGACGGTACACGCATAAAGGATTACGGCACAATGGACAGCGTTCCTGCCGAGGGAGGATACGAGGTCATTGATGCCCGGAGCGGCTGGCTGTTCCCGTCGTTCTGCGACTCTCACACGCATATTGTATATGCCGGCAGCCGCGAGCAGGAGTTCCTTGACAAAATAAACGGTCTCTCATATGAGGAGATTGCCAAGCGTGGCGGCGGTATACTCAATTCCGCCGACCGTCTGCACGACACCACCGAGGATGAGTTATACCGTCAGGCTATGGAGCGTATTGATGAGATTGTGGCAATGGGCACAGGCCTTGTTGAGATAAAGTCGGGCTACGGCCTGACGCTCGAGGATGAACTGAAAATTCTGCGTGTCATACGCCGCATTAGGGAGAACGCGCCGCTTGAAGTGCGCACGACGTTCCTTGGCGCACATGCGGTAGGGCGCGCCTACAAAGGCAGACAGAGCGAATATGTGGAACATGTATGCAATGACATGATTCCTGCTGTCGCAAAGGAAAGCCTTGCCGACTATGTGGATGTGTTCTGCGACCGCGGATTCTTTACCCCCGAGGAGACTGCAAGAATCATTGAGACAGGAGCGCGCTATGGGCTGCGTGCGAAAATCCATGCCAACGAACTTGCCGTCTCGGGCGGCGTGGAGGTCGGTGTTGCGCATGATGCCCTGTCGGTCGACCACCTTGAGTCAATGGGAGATGAACAGATTGAGGCACTGCGCGGCAGTGAGACAATGCCCACCATGCTCCCCGGATGTGCCTTCTTCCTCGGTATCACATACCCACCTGCACGCAAGATGATTGACGCGGGGCTTGCCGTTGCACTGGCATCGGACTTCAACCCGGGCACAGCGCCGTCGGGCAACATGAGGTTTGTAGTCTCGCTTGCAAGCATAAAGATGAAGATGACCCCGGCCGAAGCTCTCAACGCCGCCACGCTCAACAGCGCATGCGCCATGGGCGAGAGTAAGGAGTTCGGTTCAATAACCCGCGGTAAAATGGCGAATTTTTATATCACAAAGCCATTACCGTCGCTTGCTTTCATGCCATATGCGCACCAGACTCCAATCATTGAACGAGTGGTGCTGAAAGGCAAGATTATCAAGTAAGGCAAAGCATAGGGAGAATATTTACAGACAATTATCGGTACCCGGCCGGTGATTGTCTGTTTTTTATACCGGCAATTCGCCCAAATTGTGTATATTCGCAAAAAATAATGTGTAATGTGTAATGTGCAACGTGTAAGGTGTAACGTGTAACGTGTAACGTGTAACGTGAAATGTGTAAGGTGTAAGGTTTAAGGTGTAATGTGCGACGTGTAAGGTGTAATGTATAACGTGTAAGGTGTAGGTTATGCTATTTGCTTTTGAGAAACTTAATGCATATATTGAAGCTCGTAAACTTGTTATAACTATTTATAATGAAATTAAAGCATTCCCTATTGAGGAGCGCTATGCTCTTTGCGACCAAATACGACGTTCTGCAATTTCTGTAACATCTAATATTGCTGAAGGAACAAGCCGTTCAACAATAAAAGATAAAATTCATTTTGTAGAAATTGCCTTTAGTTCACTAATGGAGTTGCTTAGTCAATCACAGGTTGCATTAGACCTTGAATATATCACTGAAAGCAAATATACAGTTATCAGAGCACAAATCAACATTGTTGCACAATTACTAAGTGGATTGAGAAGAAGTTATCAAAATGAGTTAAAAACAGAACAATAAACATTAAACATTAAACAATAAACAATAAACTTTCTCCCGATGATAAAAAGACTGCTTTTTTGCGCGCTTGCGTGCATTACTTTCGCAACCGCAGCTGCCGATGAGGGCATGTGGCTGCCTAACAACATAAAGAACCGCATCAAGACAATGCGCAAGATGGGCTTCAAGCTGAAGGCCGATGATATCTATTCCGACAGCAAGGCATCGCTTAAAGATGCCGTTGTGCAGTTCGGCGGTGGCTGTACAGGCGAATTCATCTCACCCGAGGGACTGCTGCTGACCAACCACCATTGCGGATACAGTTCAATACAGAAGCTCTCATCGGTGGAGCATGACTACCTTACCGACGGTTTCTGGGCCATGTCACGCGCCGAGGAACTGCCAGTTCCCGGGCTTACCGTCACGCTGCTTGTGAAGATGGAGGATGTAACTTCGCGAATTGCCGCAGGCGAGAGCGAAGCTGAAATAATAAAGGAGGCAAAGGAGAAGCACAATGCCGACAAGGCAAATATCGAGCCCATATATTACGGCAACCAGAAGGTACTTTATGTCTACCGCACGTTCCGCGACGTGCGTCTTGTGGGTGCACCACCATCATCAATAGGCAAGTTCGGTGGCGATACTGACAACTGGGTGTGGCCACGCCACACCGGCGATTTCTCAATCTTCCGTGTATACGCGAACGCACAGAACGAACCAGCCGAATATTCCGAGGAGAACGTACCCTACCGCCCGGCACGCCATTTCAAGGTGTCGGTAAAGGGTGTGAAGGAGGGCGACTTTACCATGATTTACGGTTTCCCGGGCAACACACAGGAGTACGTGACAGCCGATGCCGTTGAATACGTAGCCGAGGTGTCGAACCCTATGAAGATAGCCTTGCGCACCATACGCCTTGACATCATCAGCGAAGCACAGTCAAAGGACGTGGCTACACGCATCGCCTATGCAGCTAAACATGCCAACATTGCAAACGCATGGAAGAAGTGGCAGGGCGAGAGCCTCGGACTCGGCAAGTTGGGCACAATAGAGAAGAAAAAGGAGTATGAAAAAGCTTTTGCAGCATGGGCTGCCGACAAGCCACAGTACGCGAACCTGCTCGACTCGATGCACGCCGCATACGATGAGGTCATTCCACACTACTTCGCACGCGAACTCTTCAACGAGACAATCCTGGGCATGGAGTTCTTCAACTACGCATACTGGTTCCACACATACGACGCCAACGGACATAAACTGACAGCAGACAAGCAGGCTGAGGCACGCAGGACATACCTCAACGACTACAGGAAGGAGATTGACCACGCAATCTCGCGCCGTATGCTCAGCGAATACATTGCACGCATGCCAAAGGAGAATGTCCCGGCACCACTTGCCACAGCAATAGAGAAGCATGGTACCCCCGAAGCATTCGTCGACTACATGTTTGCCAACACACGTCTGCTCGCGGAGTACCCGCTCACACGCGAGAAATACCTTGCCGACCCGATGGTGCAATTTGCAGGCTGGTTTGCCGACGCACTTGCACAGAACCGCAAATATGCCTACCGCAACCTGAGCAACGTGCCTGCCATAGAGAAGTGGTACCGCACATACATGCAAGCACTGCGCGAGTGGGATGAGGAGCGTGCCTTCTACCCCGATGCAAACTTCACGTTGCGTGTGGCATACGGCACCGTGACAGGCTACGAGAATGCTGACGGCGAGTACCACACACACCTGACAACCCTTGACGGTATAATAGCAAAGGACAACCCAGAAATTTATGACTATGACATTCCGCAGGCGTTGCGCGACATATACAAGAACAAGGATTACGGCCGTTGGGCTATTGAGCAGAACGGCCGGACAAGCGTTCCGGTCTGTTTCCTTGCGTCGAACCACACGACCGGCGGCAACTCAGGTTCTCCAGTCCTCAACGGCAAGGGCGAGCTCATAGGCATAAATTTCGACCGCACATGGCGCTCTACGATGAGTGACATTGAGTTCGACCCCGCTATCTGCCGTAACATATCGGTAGACATACGCTACGTGCTGTTTGTAATGGACCGCATAGGCGGTGCAGGATACCTGTTAAAGGAGATTGGAGTGGAATAGATGCAATACCCCTCTTCCGTAAACTCCGCCGGCAATACATGAACCAGACTCTCCCTCTTTTGAAAGAGGGAGTACCCGTAGGGGGAGGGAGTTCGACAAGAGCAGGAATAGAGTACGGAAATTCCACCTACCCACAGTTTTCAGTTTTCCGCTTTCAGTTTTCAGTTTTAAGATGAACTTCTTTGAATCACTATTTATTGAGCATTCGGCACTACAGGCAATTGTAGTGCTGTCGCTCATATCAGCCATCGGACTAATACTTGGCAGGATACGCGTGTCCGGCATATCGTTGGGAATAACATTCGTGTTCTTCATCGGCATCATAGCAGGACACTTCGGCCTGAGCATCGACAGTCAGATGCTCTTCTATGCCGAGACATTCGGTCTGGTGCTCTTTGTATATGCACTCGGACTGCAGGTAGGCCCGGGATTCTTCAGTTCAATGCGTACCGAGGGTGTAAAGCTCATCGCTCCGGCGCTGGGAGTGCTGCTGACAGGAACTGCCGCAGCCATTGCGCTGAGCTATCTGTGCGGAGTATCAATGCCCGAGATGTCGGGAATACTATGCGGAGCCACAACCAACACCCCCGCGCTTGCCGCTGCACAGCAGACACTGGAACAGATGGGCATTGACGGCAGCGGCGCCGCCTTGGGCTGTGCGCTTACCTACCCACTTGGCGTTGTAGGAGTTATTCTTGCAATTGTCGTGCTGCGCAAGTTCTTTGTACGCGACAAAGATATGCCTATGCCCGACAGCAAGCACAAGAAGAATGTATTCATCGCAAGCTACCGCGTAACCAACCCCGGGATATTCGGGAAGAGCATAGGGGAGGTGGCAAGCCTGAGCCACAACCATTTTGTAATCTCACGCATGTGGCATGACGGGCATGTACTCATACCGATGTCGGACAGAAGACTTCAGGAGAATGATATCCTGCTTGTCATTACCAAGCCCAATGAGGCGAAAGAATTGAGCCTTGTATTCGGAGAGCAGGAGCAGAAGGACTGGAACAGCAGCGAGATAGACTGGAACAAGATTGACAGCGAACTTATATCGCAACGCATCCTTGTAACCCGCCCCGAAATCAACGGCAAGAGGCTCGCATCGCTACGTCTGAGGAACAACTATGGAATAAACATAAGCCGCGTATACCGCTCAGGAGTACAGCTGCTGGCAACCCCCGACCTTGTGCTGCAACTGGGCGACAGGCTCACTGTTGTGGGCGAGGCTGCCGACATAAAACGCGTCGAAGGAATACTCGGCAACGCAGTACAGAGCCTAAATGAGCCAAATCTCGTTTCGGTATTCATAGGCATGATTCTGGGACTCATTGTAGGCTCCATCCCGCTTGCAATCCCCGGAATATCGTTGCCTGTAAAGCTTGGTCTTGCAGGCGGTCCCATAATCATCGGAATACTTATAGGCACGTTCGGTCCGCGACTGCACATGGTAACATATACCACACAGAGTGCGAACATGATGCTGCGTGCATTGGGACTCAACCTCTACCTCGCATGCCTGGGCCTCGATGCCGGGAAGCAGTTCTTCGAGACCGTGATGCGCCCCGAAGGCATATTGTGGCTTGTTCTCGGTGTCGCAATAACATTCGTGCCTGTAATCCTTGTAGGAGTATTCTCCATGAGAAGAATGAAACTTGACTTCGGTTCCGTAACAGGCGTGCTATGCGGCTCAATGGCAAATCCCATGGCACTGAACTATGCCAACGAAACAATCGAGGGCGACAACCCTTCGGTAGCATACGCAACGGTATACCCTGTGTGCATGTTCTTGAGGGTGGTGATAATACAGCTGGTAATAATGTTCTTTGTATAAGAAACCATGGCAACGGTAAAGAGGACAGCTATTGCAGGAGGATACTTCATTGAGCTCGGCAACAAGGATATTGAGATATACAGCATCGCAACCGACGGCAGCGGTACGCTCAAGCGAGTGGATGATGTGCAGGGAACAATACGCATGCTCACTGAACAGGCAGGCTTGGAACGCGACTACAACCAGAGCTTCAGACAACATGTCGCAAGGCTCATACAACATATAAACAACGAAGAGAACAAAAAAGAGTGATATCATGAAAAGAACAAACACATTTATCGCATTACTGCTATGTACGCTTGGACTACAGGCGCAGAGTGACTACATCCATGGCCTATCGGTATGGTTCGATCAACCCACGACTCTAAACGGCCGCTGTGTATGGTACGGCGGACGCCCTGACCTGTGGGTGGGACGCGACAAGCCCGAATGGGCAGGAGAGGGTGCATACAATCCCGACCAGGAGTGGGAATCGCAGTCATTGCCCATAGGTAACGGCAGCATTGGAGCCAACATCATGGGTTCCGTGGAAGCCGAGCGCATCACGCTCAATGAGAAGACCCTGTGGCGCGGTGGCCCCAACACCGAGAAAGGCGCCGAATACTATTGGAACGTGAACAAGGAGTCGGCACATCTGCTCGATGACATACGCCAGGCATTCCTTGACGGCGATGACGAGAAGGCGGCAAAGCTCACACGCGAGAACTTCAACAGTACAGCATCGTATGAGTATTACGGCGAGAAGCCTTTCCGCTTCGGCAACTTCACTACAATGGGCGAGATTTACATTGAGACAGGGCACAGCATGGTGGGCCTTGGCGACTACAAGCGCATACTCTCGCTCGACTCGGCACTCGCGGTGGTACAATATACCAAGGACGGTGTTGAATATGAACGTAAGTCATTTGTCTCATACCCCGCCAACACACTGGTAATGAAGTACAGTTCAAACAGACCCGGAATGCAGAATCTCATACTCAGTTATGCCCCCAACCCGGTTTCGGAGGGTTCATTGGAGAGCGACGGCAACAATGGAATCGTGTGGAAAGCAAGGCTCGACAACAACAGCATGCAATATACCCTGCGCATTAAGGCTGTTGCAAAAAGCGGCAAGCAGGAGGTGAAGGATGGCAAAATCTACATAAGCGGTGCCGATGAGGTATGCATCTACGTTACTGCCGACACAGATTACAAGATAAATTTTGACCCTGATTTCAGCGACCCCAAGGCATATGTCGGCATAAACCCCGACGAAACAACCACCAGGTGGATGAAAAATGCCGTCAAGAAGGGATACGACGAACTGTTCAAGGAGCATTATGCCGATTACTCGGCACTCTTCAACCGCGTACAGTTGGAGATAAACCCCAACGCACCCATGACACTGGAGTACCCCGGTGTAGCGAGTCTTCCTACCCCAAAGCGTTTGAAGAGCTACCGCACAGGCAAGCCGGACTATGGGCTTGAGCGTCTCTATTTCCAGTTCGGACGCTATCTGCTCATAGCAAGTTCACGCCCGGGCAACCTGCCCGCGAACCTGCAGGGAATATGGCACAACAATGTCGATGGCCCTTGGCGAGTGGACTACCACAATAACATAAACCTGCAGATGAACTACTGGCCCGCATGCGCGACCAACCTCGATGAGTGTGTGCTGCCGCTGGTGGACTTCATACGCACCCTCACAAAGCCGGGTGCTGTAACAGCCAAGTCATACTTCGGTGCAAGAGGCTGGACAGCAAGCATCTCGGGCAACATTTTCGGCTTCACGGCACCGCTCATAAGTCAGGACATGTCATGGAACTTCAACCCGATGGCAGGACCTTGGCTCGCAACACACGTGTGGGACTACTATGACTACACACGTGACAAGAAGTTCCTAAAAGAGATAGGCTACGACATCATCAAGAGCAGCGCGATTTTTGCAGTAGACTACCTTTGGAAAAAACCCGACGGCACATACACTGCCGCACCTTCAACATCGCCCGAGCATGGCCCAATTGACCAGGGCGCCACATTCGTTCATGGTGTAGTACGCGAGATTCTGCTCGATGCAATCGCCGCCAGCGAGGAGCTCGGCGTTGACGCAAAGCTGCGTAAGGAGTGGAAGAACGTGCTTGCCAAACTTGCACCATATGAGATTGGACGCTACGGTCAGCTCATGGAGTGGAGCAAGGACATCGATGACCCCAACGACCAACACCGCCACGTGAACCACCTGTTCGGTCTGCACCCGGGACGCACAATATCTCCTGTAACCACACCCGAGCTTGCCAAGGCATCGAAAGTCGTGCTTACCCACCGCGGTGACGGCGCTACAGGCTGGAGCATGGGCTGGAAGCTCAACCAGTGGGCACGTCTGCACGACGGTAACCACGCATATACCCTTTTCGGCAATCTGTTGAAGAACGGCACGCTCGACAACCTTTGGGACACACACGCCCCGTTCCAGATTGACGGCAACTTCGGTGGAACGGCCGGAATCACCGAGATGCTCATGCAGAGCCACATGGGATTCATCCATCTGCTGCCCGCACTCCCCGACGCATGGGAAGAGGGTTCAATAAAGGGCATCTGCGCAAAGGGCGGCTTCGACGTTGAGATAACATGGAAAGAGGGCAAGCTTGTAGAGGCTGTCATAACATCGAAAAGTGGCGAGCGTTGCGACTTGCGCTACGGAGAAAGCACTCTATCGTTCGGCACCAAGAAGGGTAAGAGCTACAAGGTCATTCTCAAGGACGGCAAACTCAAGAGAGCATAAATGGGCGGAAGACGTCAGGACTGCTGATAAATGACGTGACGTTATCCATATATTCTTTTATAATGAGAGGGAGCATGTGCTCCCTCTCATTATAAAAGAATATTCTCTATCGCCTCTTTCAGTTGCGGTTTTCCTACCGCGCCCTGTGTCACCCTTATCTGCCCGTCCATTGGAATATATACAAGAGTGGGAATCGAGCGCACTCTGAAGAGCGCTGCAAGCTCCTCCTCTTGTTCCACATCCACCTTATAGATATCGACCCTGCCCGCATACTCATCGGAGAGCTCTTCGAGGAGAGGGGCAAGCATCTTGCACGGACCACACCATCCTGCATAGAAATCAATGAGTGCAGGTCTGCTGCCCAGGAACCGGAAACTGTCAGGATTTTTCTCATAATCGGCAATTCTCCTTAGGAACTGCTCTTTTGTCAAATGTACTGTTGCCATAATCTTTTCTGTTGTTTAGTTTTGATATAAGTATGCACAAAAATAAGCGTTAACACATAGTTATCGGACATTATTTTTAATAAAAAAAGTTAATTGAAACCTATCGGTTGCATGCTGTACCTGACACCTTGATGAAACAACAAAACAACAGTACAAATATGTCGCCTGAGCATGTAATTTAAGGAGACTTTTTTTGATTGTTTGAATAGTTTAGAGTAAATTAGCGCAAATTATTCTAAATTGGGGAAATATCATTTGAAAAGACATGGAACAACGTACTACACTTGATAAAGTATTGCGATTCATTCGCCGATACAACCGCTATATCAAGGTCATTCTCATTTCGCTCATTGCGCTAATCATTGCAATGCTGCCCACCGAAGCGTTCGGCATCGAGGGGCTTAACGCCATCCAACAACGTGTCATAGCCATCTTCGTATGGGCTGCCTGCATGTGGATTGTCGAAGCCGTCCCTGCGTGGACCACATCACTGCTCATAATAGTGATAATGTTGCTTACGGTATCGGACAGCGCCATTACCCCGCTCATCAGCGGATTCGACAAAAGTGAACTGATGAGCTACAAGACAATAATGAACACATTTGCCAACCCCACCGTGATGCTCTTCATGGGAGGATTCATCCTTGCCCTTGTAGCATCCAAGAGCGGTGTCGATGTGAGTATGGCACGTGCAATGCTCAAGCCTTTCGGTTCAAAGCCCAATGTAGTGCTATTCGGTTTCATGCTTGTGACAGCGGTATTCTCTATGTTCGTGAGCAACACAGCCACAGCAGCAATGATGCTTACATTCCTTGCCCCGGTGCTGCGTCAGCTGCCCCCGACAGAGAGAGGTACATCGGCCCTTGCACTTGCAATCCCCATCGGTGCCAACATCGGAGGCCTTGCAACACCTATCGGCACACCGCCTAATGGCATAGCACTGCAATATATCAACGGTGAGCTTGGATTAGGCGTTGACTTCAGTGAATGGATGATGGTGATGACTCCACTGATGCTTGCCATACTGGTAATATCATGGATGCTCCTGCGTTTTATGTACCCATTCACTGCAAAGAAAGTGAACATGCACATTGTCGGTGGAGCAAAGAAAGGTTGGCGTACATACGTAATCTACGGAACACTGGCTGTCACAATACTACTGTGGATGTTCGAGAAGATAACCGGTATCAACTCATACGTTGTTGCACTGTTCCCTATCGGTGTCTTTGCCATAACACGAATCATCAAGTCAAGCGACCTCAAGGATATCGACTGGGCCTGTCTGTGGATGGTTGCGGGAGGTTTCGCCCTGGGCGAGGGTATGTCAAAGACAGGGCTTGCCGACAACCTTGTACAGGCCATTCCTTTTGACAGCTGGCCGGCGATTGTTGTTCTCCTTGGCGGCGGCATCATCTGCTGGACCCTGTCGCAGTTCATCTCGAACTCTGCCGCAACAGCACTCATGGTGCCCATTATGGTTGCCGTGGGCAAGGGCATTGAGGGTCCGTTGGGCGAATACGGCGGCATAGGCACACTGCTTGTGGGTGTGGCAATGGCTGCATCGTTCGCCATGTCACTGCCTATCAGTACTCCTCCAAATGCAATTGCCTACTCTACAGGACTGATAAAGACAAAGCAGATGTTCACGACCGGTATGATTGTGGGAGTCATCTCACTCATCATTGGCTACATCCTCATCATTGCAGTAGGCAGAATTGGATACTTTGGATAAACGAACAAACATATAAGACATGAAAAAGACACTATTTATGGCAGCGTTGATGACAATGTTCATCGGCGGCGCAAAGGCACAGGAGAAGCCAAGCGTAAAGCTTTACGGATTCATCCGTAACTACGCATGCTTCGACACACGCGAGAGCATGACATCGAACAGCGAGCAGTTCTATTACATGCCGAAGGACGAGAAACTCGACGCCAACGGCGAGGATATCAACGAACAGCCCAACATGATGCTCCTGAGCATTACCACACGCTTGGGCCTCAACATCACTGGCCTTGAGTTCCTGGGCGCAAAGACATCGGCAAAAATTGAATCAGACTTTGCCGGTTTCGGAACGAGCAACACAGTACTGCGCATACGTCAGGCATATGCCAAGATGGAGTGGGAGAAGAACTCTATCCTTGCAGGACAGGCATGGCACCCGATGATGGGCGACATGATGCCCGACGTGTTCTCGCTCGAGACAGGTGCACCGTTCACTCCGTTCAGCCGTACACCGCAGGTAAGATACGACTACAAGAACAAGGGATTCACACTCACGGCAACAGCGCTCTATCAGTATCAGTACACATCATACGGCCCCGACGGTGCGTCATTCAACTACGCACGTAACGCAATTGTTCCTGAGCTCTACTTCCAGGCGATGTACAAGAACGGCGGCTTCATGATTGGTGCCGGAGTGGACCTGCTCACACTCAAGCCACGCCAGAGCTACACAATGGAGAGCACTAATGAGAACGGCGCGACAGTGACCGCCACATACAAGTGCAAGGAAGACCCTGTCGTAAGCATCAGTCCTACAATCTTCGCTTCATACAAGAAGGGCAACTGGGGTATCAAGGGCCGTTTCACATATGCACAGAACGCTGCCCACCTGAGCATGATAAGCGGTTATGGCGTAACAGCCGTGAACGAGAACGGCGAACAGGAGTACGGTTCAATAAACAGCGCCGGCGGCTGGGTAGACGTGACATACAAGAAGACACTGAAGAAGGGATTCCTCACATTCTGCTGCTTTGCAGGACACACAAAGAATCTCGGATGCAAGGATGAGTTCACCGGCCCCATCTACATGCGCGGCGAGAAAAATATGGACAACATGTGGCGCGTAGCCCCAAGCGTGCTCTACACACACAACGCAATGCAGATTGGTATCGAGTACAACCCGACTACCGTTGCCTATGGTACACCCGACAGCCAGTACAAGATGAGCGACACACACAACGTGACAAACCACCGCATCTGCGCAATGTTGAAGTATAATTTCTAAACTATAATATGATGAACAAGAAAATTCTGACATTAGGCCTCATGCTTATGGCCGGATTGGGCGCTACCGCACAGGTAAGCCTTGTAAATCCCGTTCCACAGGAGGTGACAGCACAGACAGCGCTGTTCGAGGCTCCTACGCAGTGGCAGCTCAATGCCGACAAGAAACATCTCACAGGCTACATCTACGATGCACTGATGACAGCATCACCCGAGGTTGTGAAGAAGGCACCTTTCAAGGTAACACTCGGTGTACGTGGCGAAGGCAAAGTGAGCAAATACAGGAAGAACATCCCCGCAAAGAGCGAGGGTTACTTCATGAAGGTAACCGAGAAGGAGGTTGTAATTGCCGGTAACGATGAGAAGGGTCTTTTCTACGGCGTACAGACACTCCTTGGCATGATGCAGCAGGGTAAGCTCGAGGCATGCACAATAACCGACTGGCCCGATGTTCCGTTCCGCGGAACAGTAGAGGGTTTCTACGGCACACCATGGAGCCATGAGGCACGCAAGAGCCAGTTGGAGTTCTATGGCCGCAACAAGATGAACGTATATATCTATGGCCCGAAGGATGACCCCTGGCACCGCGACAAGTGGCGCGAGCCATACCCCGAGGTAGAGGCAAACCGCATTGCAGAGCTGGTGGAGGTTGCCAAGAAGAACGGTGTGAACTTCTACTGGGCAATACACCCGGGCGTTGACATCAAATGGAACGACGAGGACCGCGACAAACTCATGGCAAAGCTGGAGGTTATGTACCAATTGGGCGTGCGCTCGTTTGCAGTATTCTTCGATGACATCTGGGGCGAGGGTGCACAGGCCGACAAACAGGCTGCACTGCTAAACTACATCGACGATAACTTTGTACAGGCAAAGAAGGATGTTGCTCCTCTTATCCTCTGCCCCACAGAGTACAACAAGGGTTGGGCCAACGAAGAAAAAGGTTACTTGCGCACACTGGGCAAGGAACTCAACAAAGGCATTGAGGTAATGTGGACCGGCAACTCGGTTGTGGCATGTATTGACAAGCCTACAATGGAGTGGATTAACGAGCGCATTCAGCGCAAAGGTTATATATGGCTGAACTTCCCTGTCAATGACTTCGTACGCGACCACATTCTCATGGGCCCCGCATACGGCAACGGCCTCGACATTGCAGGCGATGTTTCGGGATTCGTCAGCAACCCAATGGAGTATGCCGAGACATCAAAGATTTCTCTCTACGGCATTGCCGACTACTGCTGGAACATGGAGGCATACGACTACCAGAGCAACTGGGAAAAGAGTATCGAGAACATCCTCCCAAGCAACCCGCAGGCACTGCGCACATTCGCGCTCTACAATAAGGACCTTGGCCCCAACGGTCACGGATTCCGCCGCGAAGAGGGCGAGGAACTTCGCGAGACAGCCGATAAAGCATTGACAGGAGATATGTACGCAACAGCAATGATTAACAACGCTTGCTTCGAGTTGAACATTGCCTGTGACATTTTGCTCAACGATAACAGCAACCCGGAACTTATACACGAGCTGCGCCCCTGGCTCATTCAAGGCAAGCACCTTGCAACATACGGAAGCGCAGTGTGCACAATGCTTATGTTCGCCGAGATGAAGGACAACGTAAGCGCAGCAAGCAAATTCCTTACCTTCGAGAACCTCTACAAGCAGGCACGATCACTGCAGAAGCAGATGTTCGACCTTGAGAACAACAAAGCAATGCGTCACCCCTATCAGATTGGCACAAAGTTGGGTACAAAGGTTATGCTCCCCACGCTGAACAAGATCTTTGCGCTTGCAACAGAGAAGTACAATGCAGCAAACGGCACCAACCTTGACACAACAGCCGAGTATAACCCATACAAGCTCACTTCAACAGTCACACAGCTTGCACTGCTCCCTGTGAAGATTAACGGCGACGTGGTAGAGATTACCCCTGCACTTGAGGTAATCAATTGGCAGGCAGGTGGCGAGCTTCTCCTTGAGAGCGAGACAAACGTAACCTTCCAAGGCATGGAATTCAACTTCGGTGTTAACAATGTGGCAAAACATTTCCGTCTTGAGCTGTTTGTCAACGGAGCATGGAAAGAGGTATCATTGCTGCACTACAACGACACCGACCCAGTCATCCACACAGGCAACGAGCTTGGCGGCATGACAGCGAACAAGCTCCGCATCACAAATATCAGTGGCGAAGAGCAGAAGGTATACTTCAAGAACTTCCGCTTCATCAGAAGATAAACCGAAAAAACCAGTACATAAAAAGAGCGTTGCTACGGCAACGCTCTTTTTATGTACTACTTACAATGGTTTTTCCTGTACAGTTGCCACGTGTTCACGATATTGTGCCACACGGAGTAGAAACCTCCGGCTATGGCTGTTACAGGGGTGAGGAAAGTGTAAGCGAACCAGATGGCGAATACGGTGTTCTTTTGCCCGAGGGCCTGTCCGCCGGTGACAGTCTCGCCGTTGCGCGCACCGATGCGACGTCCCATGTAGAACTGAAGCAGACAACAGATGAGCGAGACCAACGCTATACCCGCAAGCACAAGCAGCGACATGCGGGCATGTACGATAGCCCTCGTGGAGACGGCGATTGCGAGGGTAAGCGCAACCAACCACAGATAGAACGGCAAGTTGCGTCCTTTTGTCACTAACCAGCTATGTAGCGCGGGTACAAATCTACGCACCAACGAAGCACAGACCAACGGAAAGAGGAGCAATGGGAAGACCTTCGCTATTATTACAAGGAACGAGCCACCCAATGACATGCCCTCGACAGGATGCGAGAATGAGAGGAAGATGGGAGCCACAACAGCCACTGCCATATTTATCTGCATGGTATATGAGACCAGCGAGGCGGAGTTTCCGCCGAGCCTTGAAGTAATGACTGCTGCAGCGGTTGCGGTAGGACACACAAAGCACATCATCGCAGATTCAAGAAGTACTTTTGCACTTTGCGGCATATTGTCAAAGAAAGTTATCGACAGCGACAGCACGATGAACGGAACCAACTGACACGCCAGCAACCACAGGTGCCACCCTGATGGTTTCAGTTCCTTTACGCGTACCTTGCAGAATGTCACAAAAAGCATGGCAAAGATGAGTGCCGGCTGGACTACAGAAATGACAGATGATACAAAATCATTACTGCCCGCAGGCAAGGGCAATGCCCTGCATATGAGGTATGACGCAGCTCCGCTGCCCATAGCAATAGGCAGAGACCAGTCGCGCAGGAACTGAGGGACTCTCATGGCCGCGTCTCCTTTCTCTCAAGCGAACGCCATGCAAGCGGCAAATAGTCAATTATGTCACCTGCCACAAGTGCAGTCTCCCCTTTGACACCGGCTGCCAAATCACCTGCAAGGCCATGCACATATACTGCAATACGCGCAGCATCGATACTGTCATAGCCCTGTGCCAATAGCGACAGGACGATACCAGTAAGAACATCGCCACTACCACCGGTCGCCATACCGGGATTACCCGTACTGTTGAAATAGAGGTTGCCGTCGGGAGCTATGATTGTGGTGTACGCGCCTTTAAGAACAATGGTAAAACCATAATCGCGTGCAATGCCACGCACTGACTCTATTGCCTGATAGCGGCTCTGTGCCGCGCCGAAAAGCCTCGCGAACTCTCCCGGGTGGGGAGTAAGCACACTACCCACCGGAACGAGGCTCATCCAGTCATCACATTGCGAGAGGATGTTCAGTGCATCGGCGTCGAGCAGCAACGGCACATTGCATCCTGATATAAGATTAAGCAGTGCCTCCTTGCTCTCATTGCTCTGTCCAAGACCAGGACCAACTGCCACCGCGCTGTACTTGCCAGTGTCAATATAATCGCTGAAACAGCTGTGACTGCTGTCAATGCTTGTCATTGCTTCGGGGAGCGCTGTCTGCATTATGATGTTGTTGCACGCAGGAAGGTGCACCGTAAGCAGCCCCGCCCCTGAACGCAGTGCCGCACGCGCTGCAAGTACAGAAGCGCCCGCCATGCCTTTTGAACCGGCAACAAGCAGCGCGCGCCCGAAGTCGCCTTTGTGAGAATGTATTGCACGCGGCCTTAACAATGCCTTTATATCATCTTCATCAGTAAAAAAAAGGTCAGAGGAGATACTATCCATACCCTCTCTTGAAAGCCCTATGTCAAGTATCTTCATCATGCCCACAAACCTTGAGTTCTCAGGCATCAGAAGCGATAACTTAGGGAACTGCAACGTCAGCGTAACATCGGCGCATACAACCACACCGCTGAGCGGACTGTTGTTCTCGCCAAGCAGTCCCGACGGTATGTCGACAGCCACGACACGGCAGCCTGACGCGTTTATTCTTTCTATAACATCGGCAAAAAGCGAGCCGCTTACATGTGTCCTGAGCCCGCTTCCGAAGAGGGCATCAATGATTACCGTATCCTTGCCGAGCACAGGCATTTCAAAGGCACCGTGCACCTCATTAACCGCAACGTCAATCATTTGCAGACGTTCAAGGTTCACGGCACAGTCGGAGGAAAGCTTGCCTTTGGGGTTTATGAGCCACACTGCTACGCAGCAACCTGCATCGTGGAGCATGCGTGCGACGGCAAGGCCATCGCCACCATTATTGCCGGGTCCCGCAAATACGGCAAAGCGACAGCCCGCATAGCGTTCAAGGATAGCAGCCGTAAGCGCGCGTGCAGCCCGTTCCATAAGGTCTATGGAGCTGATGGGCTCATGCTCGATTGTGTAGGCATCGAGCTCCCTTACAGCCGATGTGCAGAAGAATTTCATAACTGTGCCAGATATTCCAGACCCTCTTTATAACCGTCAAATCCCTTTCCACAGACAGTTTTCTGCGCATAAAGCGACACATATGAGAAACGGCGGAACTCCTCACGTGTGGAGATATCGGTAAGATGAACCTCGGCGGTAGGCAAGGCCACAGCCTTGAGCGCATCGAGTATTGCCACACTTGTGTGGGTGTACGCTGCCGGGTTGATAAGGATGCCGTCAAACACCCCGTATGCAGCCTGAATCTTGTCTACGATAGCACCCTCATGATTCGACTGGAACAGCTCGACATCGAGCGAAAGCTCAGCCGCAACCGTAAGTATAAACTCCTGGAGAGCCTTGAAATCCTTTGCACCATAGAGAGTGGGCTCGCGCAGCCCCAGCAGATTTAGATTGGGACCATTTATTACCAATATCCTTTTCATAATACACAATCAATTTATTCTATTTGCGAAGGTACAATAAAGAATAGCATTTTGCAAATTTGCATTTATTTAATGTTTTTTAACATTAGGGGGGGGTAATTCGGCAACTTCTTCCTATCTTTGAATGCCTTTTACTGTTTCGTATCCGAAGTCGGAACAGGTATAACTACTTGTTCTATACGTATTTCACAAGCAGCCTGCAATGCACAAGGATTACATAAACAACTATTTCTATAGACTATTTATATAACACTAAAACAGCTTTTACTATGAAACTTAAACATTGTATTTTCGTTCTTATGGCAATGCTATCATCAGCCATGTTCTTGTCATGTACCGATTCTGAAGATAACAATAAAGAAGATGAGCCAATTGAGGTTCTTGCCCCCGACGAGGTAGACGAGTCTTTCGTTCCCAACGAGGCATTCATGCAGAAAGCCTGGGCCGGTGAATATGCAGGTTGGGACGATGTCCAGAAGAAAAACACAAAAATCAAGCGCATTCTGACATTGAATGCAGATAGGTCATATACCAATGTCATTCAGGGTGTTCTGGTAGAATCGGGCAAGGATGACTATGTTGATTTCGAACGCGAAAAGGGTTATTACACATATAATGCCCGCACTGGCGTTATCACATATTCCGTAACAAGTGATTCTATAATACAATACAAGGACCAAAGTTTCATCGGATACGGCATGAAGAAATACTATGACCACCAATCTGGAACATATACCGAGGAGGCAAAGTTTACCCCGATTACAAATGGCGGTCGCAAATGGGTCACAAAAGATACATATTTGCAGTCTTTGACAGCCAAAGAACTTGACTTGGCGTTTTCAATGGATGCATACTCTGCCAAATAAAAAAGACAGATAATGGTAGATTGTGATAAAATTCTCTCGGCTCTCGTCCGGGAGAATTATTCAATTGAAGTACTCTGCCAGGCACTTCTGTTTACCGGCAGTGCCCAGCAGAGGCTCTTTGCTCTGGCCCAGGAAACAAGACATATGCATTTCCCGGAGAACCGGGCACAGGTCCGTAGCGTAATAGAAGTATCCAACATATGTAGACAAAGATGCCGCTATTGTGCAATAGGAGGCAAGAATCAGGCCATGAACTACTCCTTGAATAGCGAACAGATTGTTATGCTTGTCGAGTTTCTGTACAAACAGGGACGAAGGACAGTCCTTCTGCAATCAGGCGAGAATGTCAACGAGGAATTCATACAAAACATTGAATGTGCTGTAACGGAGATATGCCATATACATAACGACATCCGCATCATTCTCTGCCTTGGCAACCTGTCATACGAACAATATGAAAGATTGTATAATGCAGGCGCAAAGGATTATATCCTCAAGTTCGAGACTTCCAATGCAGAACTGTTCTCTTATTGCAAGCCGAACGACACATTTGAGCAAAGGATAGAATGTATCAAGTCACTTTGTAAAATAGGCTACAATGTAGGCTCAGGCAATATCGTGGGATTACCGGGACAGACGTTGGAAGACTTGGCCAACGATTTGAGACTCGTACATGAGTTACCGTTGGCAATGAACAGCACCACCATATTTATCCCAGCCGAGAATTCTGATTTTGCCGACATGCCGGCCGGCAACCCCAATTACACCCTGAACATGATGGCACTCATGCGCATTATGAACCCACACAGGTTGATGCCGACCACAAGTTCATTGGAAAAGATGATTGAAGACGGCCAGTTTCTGGGGCTTCTGGCCGGAGCAAACACCGTTACGGTACATGACGGAACTC
The DNA here is from genome assembly GCA_017536695.1 of Bacteroidaceae bacterium. Lineage (GTDB taxonomy): Bacteria > Bacteroidota > Bacteroidia > Bacteroidales > Bacteroidaceae > HGM04593. The sequence continues at coordinate 27,643 of JAFXGX010000018.1, forward strand.
CAGAAGAGTTTCAGTCGCATTTCCCGATATATTCGGCAAAAAGAATTCGTCCACAGACAGAACATTTTCATGATATACTTAGCCGTGCAGGCATGAGAACAGACAATATTATATAGAAAAAACAAACACAAAGTATTATGCGCGATTATATTTCCTTATCTACAGCTCGCTGGGAGGAGTTCCAGGAATTTCAACGTTTAGGTTTAATCCCCACTCACGGAGATTTCTCACCTGCAGGTGTACACTATCCTCCGATAACTAACTACCCTCCGATATCTCAAGAGGAAGCATATAACGGATTTAAAGAAATAGTACCTGGCGAATTTGACGTGTATGTACACATACCGTTCTGTCATAAACGATGCCTTTTCTGTCATTATCCGTCACGTTACAATTGTAACGAAGCCGACAAGGACATCTATCTGGACCATCTTGAAATGGAGATGCGCAACTGGCTAAGTTTTAGAGGCTTGGACAAAATAAAGGCACGTACAATACTTATTGGAGGAGGCACACCGACAGACCTTTCGCCCAAACAGCTTGAACGTTTCCTGACTTTCTTCACAAAATATGTCGACATAAGCAACTGCCCGCAGTTCAACTACGATGTCGACCCTTCCACTCTTGTCGGAGACAAGGGGCTGGAAAGACTCCGCATAATCAAGGATTTCAAAGGCGACAGACTGACAATTGGTATCCAGTCACTCAACGAGACTGTGCTTAAGAAGATGAACCGTTCACACAACGCCGCTACTGCAAAGGAATCGGTAAAGAACTGTCTGGATATGGGCTTTGATGTCAATATTGAATTTATATATGGGCATCCTGGAGAGACTCTCCAGAATTGGATTGATGTAATTGAGGAGGCATGCACTCTTGGTACGGAGGAGATTCAGTTGTACCGCTTGAAGATTGAACCTTACGGCGACCAGGAGGGTACTATAAAACGTTTTTCTGTATACCATGAGGATGAGCTCATTTCAGTAGAAGATACAATCCGTATGAAGGAGATGAGCACACTGATTCTTGCCGACCACGGTTTCAATGAAAACCTTCGCCGTGTATTTACAAAGAAGAGAAGCAACATATCTCTTTATGCATACAATCAATGCTGTCGTCTAAAGGACCAAGTCGGTTTCGGTCTTTCGGCTTTCAGCAGCCTCAACGACAGATTCATGATAAACACTCCAAGCTTCGACGAATATTACAAGCGCACAGAAAACAACGAAATAGCAGCCGACCGTTGCCTGATAAGGAACGCTGACCAGCAGATACGCTGGTCTGTAATATTGCCTCTCAAGAACTATTTCATTGACAAGAAACTGTTCCGCGAGATGAATGGCATTGAACTCAACTCTGTTTTCCAGAAACAGTTTGCCCTTCTGAAGCAGTATGACCTTATTACTGAAACTGACAGGAAGATAGAACTCACTCCTAAGGGCGCATTCTACTCCGATGAGATTGTACACATGTTTTATGAGCCCCAACACCAGTCATTCCCTGAAAGCGACTTTGTAAACGGAATTATGAATCCTTATACTTTCTGAATGGATGAATAAAAGATTTTCTGTTTTTTTGGCTGCGCTATTCGGAGCCATAATGTCATTGACTGCGCAGCAATATCAGATACCGATAAACGATGCGTCCTCTCTTGTCAGAGTAGGAATGAATCCACATCCAGTAGCAGAGGGTGACACACTGTTGGCATATACCCTGATGAATGCATTGGACAACCGCGACCTGGACTCCCTTTCATTTGTCTGCGAGGCTTATCGTAAGAAAAGCCTCAATAAAAACATAAAGGAACGTTCATGGGGCTCATTGGCATATATCCTTGACAGAATGATAAAGGATGGTACGGGAGAAGAGTTCAAGAAAGGCGATATACTGACAGAGGACCTTTATCATTACTTTACAGACAATGAGTGCGCACACCTGCGTAACTATCTCGTAATTAAATATGAATTGAACAACTACCGTCCACGTTCGGTAAAGGAGCATATTAACCAGAGAACATTTTACGACGATCTTCTCATGTATAACGACCCAAACCGTGAAACTTGGGATGAAACAAACACAATAATGTCAAATCTTCCAATCAAAAGAGGAGACAAGATTGTAGATGTTGGTTGCGGCTTCGGTTTCAACTCCTATCGTATACTTGATCTTGTGGGGAATGAGGGCATGGTGTATGCGACCGATACAGAAGCTGCATATACCGAACATCTGTCACAGCTGTTAAATGAGAACGGAATAAACAATCTGGTACCGTTGCAAACGCAGAGCAACGAGCTGGGTGTCAATGATACGGTTGATTGCATATTCATGAGTTCGCTTTATCACATCATATACACGTGGTCACGCGAGGATGAACGTGCTTCAATGATTACCTCCATCAAGAAACAGCTTCGCGACGGCGGTCATATGGTAATTGTTGACAACTATAATCTTAACGGAGAAGAGCTCAACAACTGCCATGTAGATCCACGCCTAATACAGGCCCAGTTGGGTTTCTGGGGCTTTGAGCCGGTATCTCTCATAAGTTTGAGTGAACAGCGCTACATGCTCATACTGCGCCACAACGACAAGTATAGGCCGAACTGCAAAGTAAACATGTCCGAGAACATCCCTATCCTCAACATAACAGGGCAGAAGTCTGTAGTGCATATTGGAAGCCTTGATTCATACGATATAACAGACCGTGGAATCAACGCCGCTCAGTACGTATATGATTTTATGGGAGGCGGCGACAAGTCTTTGGCTGAGATTGCTATAAAGAAATATGAAGAATTGATACCATTAGAGAATTTTGGAGGAGAATATTCTGCCCTACAATGGCTCTGCGAGGTTGCACTCGCCTCCGAAGCAGAACGCGAACAGATGATGACCGACCCTCTAGATAAGAGTTTTTATAATTATCTGACAGCTGACAACAATAAGGTGATAAGGTACTATCTGCTTCATAAGTACAAATTGGGAAATGATAGTATACGTATGCTATCCGACTCGATACTTGAAAAAAGTGGAGAGGTAGGTCGCACACACCGTTCATATCTCGAAGATTACATTCTTGCACTTAATCCCAAACGTACTTCATGGGAAAACACAGGCAAAATACTTGATAATCTCGGATTGAAACCAGGCGAAAGTATTGCTGATATCGGAAGTGGTTCGGGATTCTTTACACACCGTTTTTCCAACATGGTTGGAGAGAACGGAAAAGTCTATGCAATAGAACTAAAGGATGAACATATTGAACGCCTAAGCACATTCCTGACCGAAAATTCCGTTGACAACGTCACAGTAATAAAAGGAAGTGAGGAAAAACTGGAGTTACCCGAGCTGGTTGACAGGATGTTCATGTGTTCTCTTTATCACATAATGTATGGAGTCATCCCTGACAATGAACGCGATTCATATCTTAAATCATTGGTCAAATGCCTTAAGCCAGGCGGCGAACTCATAATTGTTGACAATGGACCTGTAGACAATGAAACGTTGCCATATCATGGGCCCTACATTAACCCAGAACTTATTGTATTCCAACTCTCTTACTATGGGTTTGAATTGGTTGACCAGATTCAGATAATACCCCAACGCTACATGTTGAAGTTTAAACTTAAAGATTAATACAATTGGAACAGCTTGGATACATCGCAGCTATAGCATCTGCAGCATCATGGGCCTTTGCCACGGTGATGTTCGACCGCATCGGCAAATCCATCAATTATGCAGGAATAACATTCCTTAAAGGAGTCTTCAGTATAGTGATGATGGTCTGCCTTGTCATATGGTCTGGCGGACTGACCGAGTGTAACTTCGCAGATTTCCTGGTACTTGCATTAAGCGGTATCATTGGAATTGCCGTTGGAGACACCTTGTTCTTCCGTTCATTGCAAGATTTAGGAGCAAAGATGCAGGTACTGTTCTTTATGCTTGGACAGATTGTCACAATGTTGCTATCATTCCTGTTGCTGGGCGATGTACTTTCAATAACAGAGTATTTGGGAGCATTGGTCCTTCTTTCCGGCGTGATTGTTGTCATATGGGGCAAGCAAGAAGACCGTCCTAACAAGACACGCGGAATTATTGGTGGCTTGATTAGCATGTTATGCTTCTCAATATCATCAATCATGGTAAAAATAGCGATAGGAGATATTGATATCGTAACAGCCACTTTCTACAGAATGGTATTCGGCACAGCAAGCATAATGTTTGTAGGCCTTACCTCAAATAAACTTATCTCATGGGTACGGCCATTGCGTGATATCAGGCTGCTGATGATGTTTATACTCAACGTATTTGTATTGACCGTAGGCGGATTCATGTTGTCAACGCTTGCAATAAAGAACATCAGTGTTTCAATCGCTTCAGTATTAAGCACCACAGAACCAATCTTCGTGCTTCTGTTTGCATTCTTAATAAACAAGGAAAAAGCAAAACCCAAAGAGATTCTTGGTGCAGCAGTGACCATATGCGGCTTGTTGATAATGATATTGTATGGTTAAAAGGTTATACATATTGTGCAGTATGGCATTTCTATGTTGTGTAACAGTAATGGCACAAGAGAAATGTCTCGTTAGCGGCATGGTAACAGACAAGACGAACAGCACTCCTTTACAAGGAGTCAATGTTACATGTACCATTAACGGCAAACAGTACGGCACAGTTACAGATGAAACCGGCCATTATACAATCTCACTGACAAGAGGCTGCAATACGGTACTATACTTTACACATTTGAATTATAAGAAAGTAAGCAAGGTTGTCAATTGCCAAGGCAAAAAACAGACAATTACTATAGAAATGACATCAAACGTAACCTTGTTGAACGAGGTTGTCATAAGTCAGAAATTACCCACAATGAGCCAGAGAGGCGACACGACTGTATATTATGCAAATGCATTCAAAGTGAATGAAGATGCGACTGCATTTGATCTCATCTCACAAAAGCTACCGGCCGTAGGAATAAGAGACGGCAAACTTGAGGCACATGGAGAAGAGGTGAAGGAGATACGTATTGACGGTAGAGAATTCTTCAAGAATGACATAAATTTGGCGTTAAAGAACCTCCCAGCAAATATCATAGAAGAGATACAGATATATAATCAAATTTCGGACTATTCATTGCTGACAGGCTTTGATGACGGAGATACCCGAAAAGCTATAAACATAAAAACAAAAAACGGTTTTTCTGAAAGTCTTTTTGGTAAAGGAACTGTTGGATATGGAGTTGAGGACAAATATAAGTTCTATGGAATGTCAAACCTCTTCAGTGATGATATCCGCCTATCCGTATTTGCACAGATGAACAATGTCAATGAACAGAATTTCTCCATGTTGGATCTACTGAGTGCTACCGGCTCTTTCTCCGGCAACGCTCCGGCACAGACACCTTACAGCAAAGGCAATAGCGACAACAGTTTTCATCCATCAACATCGGATGACATCTCGTCAATGCTTGTTTCTGTAAATGAATATGGTGTAACAACATCCAAAGCCATTGGTACAAACTACTCCGATGATTGGCTTGGGAACAGAATGAAATTATCGGGACACTACCTCTTCAATAAATCAGAAAATCATACTGAGTATGAAATATTTGACGAGTATTTCGGAAACACAGCAAGTGACAATCTTCAGAACCAGAAACTGAGCAACGACAATACAAACCATCGTTTCAATGCAAAGTACGAATACCAGATTTCGCCCAAAGACTATCTTTTGATACGTCCCACTGTATCGTACCAAAAGAAAACAGAATTATCAGACCTTGTTGACTGGACTGTCAAGCCCAATGATACTGTACTGCTGCTGAATCAGAATACGCTATCCGACCAGCATGTCACAGGTACCTCTGCCGAGTTGATGTATGTGCACAGGTTCGGTGACGGTACTCACAGCGTGGCGGCAGACACCAGAGTTTCGCACATATATACAAAAGAGGATATCTCTATGGATTTTTCCAATGCACAGACATTGGATGAGGCTTTACAGAAGACTCTGTGCAAAAACACGATGAACACTTGTGCAATAGTACTATCGTACATATATCGCCCCACTGACAACAGCCAACTGAAACTGGACTTTGGTTGGAAAGAGAACTACGGGGTATTCCGCCGAGGAACTGAAATTAAACGAGGCGGGACCGATATGTATCAAGTCGACAGCCTACTTAGCGGCTCGACATGGAATGAGTATGGCGGTATGCAAACGAATTTGTCGTATATGCTATCACTTGGCTCCATGAACCTTGTTACAGGAACGGAATTCTTATATTATAACACGAGCACGTCAAATGACAGATTCAATGTCAAACGTAAATATAAGACCTTGCTACCATATGCATTCATGCGTTACAGTTTCGGGAATTCTCAGTTACATATAAAATATAAATCCAGCCAGAACTACCCCGGTCTACTGCAGCTTCACGATGCAATAAATAACTCAAATGCAATAATGGCAATCAGGGGTAATATGAAACTGGAACCTGAGATGCGCCACAACCTGATGGCGCGCTTCATTGCTCCCATGAGAAACGGTTCAATCTTTGTCTTCTTTGCCAACGTAGAGCAGGCCGACGACTATATATCGACTATGCGTTCATTATCGAGTGAGAGTTTTGCCGAGAACGGAGAACGTCGCAACACCGAAATACGTTCATACAAGAATTGTGATGGATACTTCTCATGTAGTTCGCTTTTGGCATATGGTTTCCCCTGCAGATTCCTGTCTTCAAATGTCAATGTATCATCATTGGTCAAATACACGGAGCTACCTGGATTCTGGGACAATAACAAAGTATTCAATGAACAGTGGAACTGGAGTGGCTCTGTCACGATTGGAAGCAACATCAGTACCAATGTGGATTTTGTCATAGATTGCAATGCCAAGTATACTAAGAGCAGAAATGTCACATACAAGAACGTTGATGTCGCTTTCTGGTCACTGTCATACGGAGGGCAACTGAACTGGCACATAATACCTAGCGTTAAGATAATGCTGGAGTGTGGCAATACAAATTATACAGGTTCCGGAACATCCAGATACAATGCATTAATTGGAAATGCATCTTTATCGTACAAATTCCTCAAGGACAGAAAGGGGGAACTGAGCATTTCCATACATGATATCTTTGACCAGGACAACAGTTTCTACCAAACAACTACAGAGATGTATAAGCGTGAAGTTACAGCAAATGTCCTGGGACAATATGCCATGTTGACCTTCACATATAATCTTGGTTCAACCCCTAAAACGATAGATAAATGAATCTTAAACAGATAATATTGTCAATTTTTCTGCTTTTGTCAGCCAATTCACATTCACAATGTACCGAGCCGGCAGACTCCTTAAGCATGTTTTTAAACAGCAACCCCGAAGCGCTTTGTATCAATGCCATACACGAGGGTTGCAAGATATATCTATCGGCAGATGAGACTGACATGCTGATTAGCTTTGCTATCGCAAATCCTCAATTACAGATGAGGCTGTTAATGATGCCGACAGAAATACTCATAGACCCATCCGGGAAGAAAAGGAAACATTACAGCATACAGCTCCCCAGCGCTTTGAGTGTAAAGGATCAACTAAATGATATGGAACACGCAGGACCTATGGAGATGGATGAAGGTGCACGCCCCGACATCATGCCGTTACTGGATGCTTTAAAGAGCCACGGTGCGGTATATTCTGTACGTGGGCAGAAACACTTGTTAGGTTTCCAGAGATTCCATATTGAACTGGACTATGAAAACGAGCTGATTGTTTTCTACATGCTGATTCCCAAATCACATCTCATGGCGGACAAAAGAATGAAAGACACTTGGAGTATCGGAATTTGCTCAAAAAATGAACGTGGTACACAGCCCCCTCCTCATAATGACGAAATGATGCCTATGCAGCCTCCAATGCACGAGGAAAATATTGAATTGCGAGATTTTCTGCAAGGAGACATACATTCATGGGTGAAGTTTTCAATAGACGAATTGAATAATTTAAATTTAGAGGAATGAACATTATAAAAAACATCATAAGCTTGTTTCTTCTACTGGTATTCTGCTGCCCAATATATGCAGATGAGCATGAGAAGGACGCGGGAATCTATGTTACCATTATACAAAGTAACGACTCTTTAAAATTTATTGCCACTACAAAAGAGCCCAAGCATCATCTATCACTTCTCATGCAAGGGCTACAAGTACATCTTGTTTGTGGAAAAGATAGCGTTTACATAAAATTCCCTGACGCAGCAATGGTTAGGCACAAGGTAAAAAGACATCCTAATGAGATAAAACCGACTTTCAGCAGAGATAGCATAGGCAAGGAGGTTCGTCCCGACATTACGCCTCTGACACACGCATTATCGGACACACTTGCATATGTCAATACCTGCGGTAATGACATATACACATCAGATTATACAATATCCCTAAACAAGAAAGAGAACTCCTTGACTTTCGAGATATGCTTGCCCGACATGATGTTTTCCGGTGATTCTGTGTTTGTCAACATCCTGTCAATGCCACAGAAAGGGAGCAGACGGGAGTTTACTGGCAGAAAGTTAAGCAAGGAGAACAAGGCAAATCCACGTGGATTAGGCGAAGCCCCTGTCCCAGGTACTGAAAACAGCAGAACAATTGATATCAAGATGATTAAAGAACTAAGGATACAATGTGTAAGAAACGCTTTGTAATATTTGATCTTGATGGGACATTGGTAGACTCCAGCCAAACAGTTAGAAATGCATGCGCACGAGTCATGACCATGTACGGGAAAGAAGAGAATATTAAAACAATACTTTCCGACCATAATACCTATAGCAATATAGAGAAACTCATTGAGAGTTCTGCTGCGGCGTGTCGTATATGTGTAGATACATTCAGGGCCTTATATGACAAAGAGTACCTGAAAGCACCCCTTGAAGGAACTGTAAAAATTGACAAGACTTGCGACATTTTGCAAAATGAACGCAGAGAAGGTAATTCTGTAATAGTATTGACGGACAAAAGACAAGATATAGCACAACTGGTATGTGACAACATTATTGGGAAAGGGTCAATTGACCATGTCATAGGAAGAGAGAGTGTCAAGATAATAAAGCCCCACTTAGTCCTAGGCAGGCTATCTGGCCTTGGAATTCATCAATCACAATGTCTAAGATATTATGGAGACTCATATAACGACTTGTTGACAGCAAAAGTTTTGGATACGATATTTATAAATGTATAAAATCTTTTTATTATTTAAATCTTTAAAAAAATGAAAACAAAAGTATTTAACTTGTTTGTGTTATTGGCACTTGGTCTAAGTGCAATAACTTCGTGTACCAGCGATTCTGAAAGCAATGTGGAGTTCTATCTGAACCCAGAGAACATTGAGTTGGGGTCTGGACGCGGTTCAGAGGCCACATTCACAATTTCAACAGAAGGACAATGGACTATCACAAATACTCCATCTTTTGTAAAATTGTCATCTACAAAAGGAAAAGGAACAACAGTAATCATGGTTCACACTATTGCAGACAACAACACCTCTCAGGACTATGAGGATATTATTGTTGTCAGTGTCGATGGCGCAAAAGAGACAAAATCAATTACAGTAAAACAGACACGTGGAGTTGAACCTGATTGTTTTACACAACCGGCAAACATCCTGCTCATGTCTGACGGTCTAGCCTTCAACTGGCAACACGGAAAAAACACTCATTATTACTACTGGGGTATATTCAGTTTGGAAGATTACAATAAGCTTAGCGAGGAAGAGATAATCAAAGAAGTTGCAACTGGTAACGTAGATGACCGAGTAACTCCTTCACAGGACAATTACGCTTGTTTTTATAACTTGAATGCAAGGACTCAATATATGGTAGTTACCGTTAGTTATGCATCTAATGGAAAACGTGGCGAGACCGTCATTACTCCACTGACAACAAAGAGCAGTTCATCACAACCCGTTGCAGCAGTAGAGAGTGTTTCCTATGCAACAGACAGTAACAACAATTACTATTACGCTTGGGATGTAGAAAAGAACACCTACTGCAATCAGTACTACACATACGCAGCTGCAAGTAAGGATTATTTCAAGACATATTATTGGCAGGAAGAAGGTGCTAATGCAATTCTAGCATGGGCCATTAGAGATGAGATCATGAACAATGCAGAGGATCATGACACAAGAATAAATAAATTCTCAGACGGTAGAGAAAGTTTCATTGGTGCTCAAGTAAATGACGGAACCTCATATTTAGAAGCAAACATCTACACAGATAAGTATTTTCAGGTTGTTACTTGGGGTACCGACTCTAGAGATGAATTATCTGGTATGCTCGGTGGTGGATATATTGACCTAACGGAAGACTCTTCCGAAGCCCCCAAAACTAGAATAAAGCCTTTGCTAGCGAAAACTAATTCTTCTGAGGGACCCAAAAAAGTTCTTGTAAACAGAAACGATATAGAGATATTTAGAATTAAATAAAGAAAACAGCAGGTTCTTGTTATCTGCAACAAGAACCTGCTGCTCTCCTAAACATTTCTTACAACTATGAAAAAAATATGGGTAGGAATAATATTTATGGTGTTCATTATCATGAATGCCAGTTCACAGCATAGGAGTATTGAAGAAGCATATATACTTGCAAAGAACTGCTTAACCTTAATATCTGACAATACAGATACTTCTATTCTGAGACATGAGATCAAAGCCAACGCTTCTTCCAAATCCGTTGCTCATATTGACTCAGACGCGTTTTATATATTCTCGGACACGGTACAGAATGCATTTATCATAGTCTCTGGAGATAAAAGGATGAAAGATGTGCTTGCCTATAGTAATAATGCAGCATGGGACAACGAAAACATTCCTGACGCGTTGCAATATCTGTTAGAATTGTATAAAGAGCAGTTCGATCACATTCAAAATGCGTTGCCATCAAATGAGAACACAACTCATGAGACAACAGTTCCTGATGTGCAACCTCTGATTAAGTCTACTTGGTCACAAGAAGCACCATTCAACAATCTGTGCCCTTCAGGTTGTCCTAGTGGATGCGTTGCAACAGCTATGTCACAAATAATGAACTTATACAAGTATCCTTTGCAGGGAACAGGATACTTTAGTTATATATCAAGCAGCAACAAATACAATTGCTCGTTTGATTTCGGCAATACGATATTCGATTGGGATAATATATATAATTCCTATAACTCATCATTTGCCAATGGCGATGCAGTCGCGGAATTAACTTATGCATGCGGAGTCTCTGTTGGCATGGATTATGCAAAAAGTGGTTCTGGAGCCTACATGGCAGATGTTTCTTATGCATTGACTCAATTCTTTAAATATAATAAAAATACGACTTACAGATACAGACCATATTTTTCAACAACCGAATGGTATCAAATGCTCTGCGATGAGCTTCAAGCAGGACGACCAGTCCTCTATGGCGGTGTAGACAGCAACTCCGGCGGTCATGCCTTTATTATTGACGGATGCAGTTCTGAGATGGGTATGTTTCATATAAATTGGGGGTGGGGAGGAGCGTATGACGGTTACTATAAACTGGAAGCATTGGACCCTGAAAAGTATAAATTCTCCACCTATCAAGATATGGTAATCAATATATCCACTACAGAGGTAGGCAAACATGATGATGTGTTTTACGCCGAGACATTTATAGCTTCATCGCCTCTGAAAACAAATAAGGATATTGAATTCAAGCTATCCGAAGTTTATAACTATTCAAATTCATCATCATCTGTTGTTCCGCATGCACAATTCAAAGGCTCAATCGGTGTTGGGTTGTTTGATAGCAACTTTACATTTCTTGTTTCACTGGATGCTGAAAATGTAGAAGAGCTAAATAGCTACTATGGTTATAAAGAACTGGGTTTCACTGTAAACATATCAGAATCAATAGTTACAGAAGATGGTAAATACTACATAGCACCTTACGCTTTAGGAGAACATTCAAAAACTCCTACCAGAATAAGAACGCTCAATGCAGCCACAGACTATCTTTCTATAAATATAAACGGGGACAGCATTAACAGTGATGATAATGAGGAAGAAGTGGATTACACTTACATGTTGAACGACAGCTTTGAGGACATTGCTGCATTGGATGAATACGAGCAGGTAACAGAGAATGGTAACAGCAAATGGTCCATCCGTACAGTATTGCTTTCTTCTCCCAATGTACCCAAAGCAGCAGATGGCAAATCATATATATACCTTGAACACAAACCTTCATTTCCTGTAATCAGCACCAACGACAGGGCCATCACAAAATTTATAACAGAAAAGTTCGTACTGGATCCTGACAGCACATATAGCATCTCTTTTATGTCAACAAGCATATCAGACACACTGGATGTCAGGAATTCATGCAATATATACTACGAGCTCGACGGAGAGTGGAAGCTGCTTAATGAACATACTATTGCTAATAATTGTGGATGGAACAAGTATACTTCTTTGCTGAGTGGCATAGAAAAAACGAGACTTGCAATTGAGGGAGATATCGCAACCAAAACATCACTATGCCTTGATGACCTACGCCTTAGTGTTACCAGAAACACAACAAATGCGGGCATAGAAATAATAGAGCCTGTAGAAAATGCCATTGTTTTTGACACCAAAGGTGTAATACAACCAGTACGTCCCAGCAAGAAAGGATTGTATATAATAAAATCCAACGATAACCGCATTAAGAAAGTTTTCTTCCATTGATATTTCAGCTATGAGTAAGATTGAATTATTTAGAAGGTATATTGTATATATTTCTGGCTTGTATGTATTCTCATTCGGTATTGCTTTGGTAGCACGTTCTACTATGGGCGCAACTCCAGTGTCCAGTTGGGCCTACTCCATGAGCATAAATACACCATTGTCCTATGGAACATACTCGTTCCTTATCCATCTAGTCATGATTGCGTATCAAATAGCCATACTGTATGGACATGGTCTGAAGAGTGAATTTTGGAACATTATGCTTCAACTTCCTTTCTCCTTCCTTTTCGGAATGTTTCTTGATATAAATATGTATCTGACACAGGCAATTGTTCCAGACTCTCTATATGCCTGTATATCAATCCTTCTTATAGCCTGCATGGTACACGCTTTTGGAGTTTTTATGCAAGTCAGCGCAAATGTCACAATGATGAGTGCTGAAGGTTTTGTTTATTATACATGCAAGCGTTGGAATCTGAAATTCTGGAAAACAAAAATCATATTCGATGTCTCTATGGTCTGTATAGCAATTATGACATCATTACTTTTTAATTTCTCATTCTCTTCGATTACCCGCGTCGTAAGGGAAGGTACCCTAATAGATGCATTATCTGTGGGAAGGATATACCGTTTTTATACACATAGGATAAAGTTCATCGATTATTTTATATCTTGGAGCAAAAACTGTAAGAATAACGCCCTTCATTAGTTGACCGCATTTATCACTGTCTTCGTCGCAAACTGCTTAATTTTACTGTACTCGCTTTGAAAAATATTCAAGAGTATGATATTTTTCACTCTCTTGTTCCTATCTTAGAGCCCCGTAAAAGATTTGCACAACACTGATGAAGACCGAGAAACTGTTCAAACACCTGTCAATAGGTCTGTTTGCCCTGATAACTGCCATTCTCATGGTTGCTACCATAATGGAAAAGATTCATGGCACAGAGTACGTATTGCAGAATATCTACCATGCCGATTGGATGATTGCATTATGGACAACAGCGACACTCTCGGGCATTGTATACATACTGCAGCGCAAACTTCAGCGACAGCCGGTTACACTATGCCTGCACCTGGCATTCGCAGTCATTCTCCTTGGCGCATTCGTGACGCACACGACAGGCAGGCAGGGACAGATGCATCTGCGTGTTGGCGAATACAGCAACCAATATCTGCTGCCCGACAGTACCATAGAGAAATTCCCGTTCAGCATATCACTGCACGGATTCGAGGTAACACGCTATGCAGGCACAGAGACTCCAATGGACTTCACGAGTACCATTGTAATATATGACAATGAGCGTATCGAGGGCACGGTATCGATGAACAGCATATTCAAGCACAGAGGCTATCGCTTTTACCAGTCGGGATATGACAATGATGAGCGGGGCACGTTCCTTGCCGTATCGCACGACCCTTGGGGAATAGGAATCACATACGCAGGATATTCGCTGCTGTTGCTGTCAATGATACTGTTTTTTGTTCAGCCGGACAGCCGTTTCCGTACCGCATTACGAAAAGGCAGGAATATTGCCATAATATTATTAATGCTCTTTGTCTCAACGACATCTAGTGCAAGAAATACGCAGCAGACACCCGCAAAGGAAAATGCAATTGCCTTGCTGGGGACAAATTACGGCGCCGAGGCTCTTTACAACAGCATGAGCGACAATCGTCCATTGGCAATAACATGCCTTGCGACAGGCACAATACTTTTTGTTTTGTTCTGCATAAACAGAAAGGAGAACAGAACACGGCAAATACTTGCTTCCTGGATTAAGGTCATAGCTTGGGTAACAGCCGCATACCTGTCGTTGCAGATAGCCCTGCGCTGGCACATAGGCGGACATATACCATTGTCAAACGGTTATGAAACAATGGTTTTTATGGCATGGCTCAGCATACTGATGACCCCCATAGCCGGCAATAGAGTAAAGGAGATGTTACCTTTCGGATATATTGTATGCGGCCTTGCCCTGCTTGTATCAACCTTTGGCGACAGT
>JAFXGX010000019.1 GCA_017536695.1 Bacteroidaceae bacterium
TAGGTACAGGTCTTGCAGGTGCATCTGCAGCTGCTTCATTGGGCGCAATGGGTTTCAACGTACTTAACTTCTGTATTCAGGATTCTCCACGCCGCGCTCACTCTATTGCTGCGCAGGGTGGTATAAATGCTGCAAAGAACTATCAGAACGATGGTGACTCTGTTTACCGTCTCTTCTACGATACAATCAAGGGTGGTGACTACCGTGCACGTGAGGCCAACGTTCACCGTCTTGCCGAGGTTTCAGGTGCTATCATCGACCAGTGCGTGGCACAGTGTGTTCCTTTTGCACGTGAGTACGGCGGTCTGCTTGCCAACCGTTCATTCGGTGGTGCTCAGGTATCGCGTACATTCTATGCCCGCGGCCAGACCGGTCAGCAGCTCCTTCTCGGTGCTTACTCTGCACTCAACTACCAGGTTAACCAGGGTACTGTAAAGCTGTACACACGTTACGAGATGCTCGACGTTGTAGTTATCGATGGTCGTGCACGCGGTATCATCGCACGTAACCTTGTTACAGGTAAGGTAGAGCGCTTCTCGGCTCACGCTGTGGTTATCGGTACCGGTGGTTACGGTAACACCTACTTCCTTTCTACAAATGCTATGGGCAGCAACGGTTCTGCAGCTCTGCAGTGCTACCGCAAGGGTGCTTGGTTCGCTAACCCATGCTATGCACAGATTCACCCGACATGTATTCCTGTTCACGGTGACAAGCAGTCTAAGCTTACTCTTATGTCTGAGTCTCTCCGTAACGACGGACGCATCTGGGTTCCAAAGAAACTTGAGGATGCAAAGGCTCTCCAGGCAGGAAAGAAGCATCCTAACGATATCCCCGACGAGGACCGTGACTTCTACCTCGAGCGCCGTTATCCTGCGTTCGGTAACCTCGTTCCACGTGACGTTGCTTCACGCGCTGCAAAAGAGCGTTGTGACAAGGGCTTCGGCGTGAACAACACAGGTCTTGCCGTGTTCCTCGACTTCAAGTATGCTATCCAGCGTCTTGGTGAGGATGTAGTACGTCAGCGCTACGGTAACCTCTTCGACATGTACGAGGAGATTGCCGATACAAACCCATACAAGGAGCCAATGATGATCTTCCCCGCTATCCACTACACAATGGGTGGTATCTGGGTTGACTACGAGCTCCAGACATCAATCCCTGGCCTGTTCGCTATCGGTGAGGCTAACTTCAGCGACCACGGTGCAAACCGCCTCGGTGCTTCTGCCCTCATGCAGGGTCTTGCCGACGGTTACTTCGTGCTTCCTTACACAATCCAGAACTATCTTGCCGACCAGATTCAGGTTCCACGCTTCAGCACTGATGCTCCTGAGTTCGTTGCTGCCGAGAAAGCTGTCAACGAGAAGATTGCAAAGCTCATGGCAATCAAGGGTACACGCAGCGTAGACTCTATCCACAAGGAGTTGGGTCTTGTAATGTGGGACAATGTCGGTATGGCACGTACCAAGGAGTCTCTTGAGAAGGCTCTCAAGGAGATTGACCGCGTAGAGAAGATCTTCTGGAGCGACCTCCGTATCCCGGGTGAGGCTGACACTCTCAACATCGAGCTCGAGAAGGCTCTCCGTCTGCTCGACTTCATCGAGATTGGCCGCTTGATGGCATACGACGCCCTCAACCGTGAGGAGTCTTGCGGTGGTCACTTCCGTGAGGAGCACCAGACCGAGGAAGGTGAGGCTAAGCGCGACGATGAGAACTACTCTTACGTAGCTTGCTGGAAGTATACCGGCCAGGGTCAGGAGCCAGAACTCATCAAAGAGGACCTCAACTATCAGTACATCAAGGTACAGCAGCGTAACTACAAGAACTAATTATCTTTAAATCTGTAAACAATGGACAAAAATATAAGTTTTACATTGAAGGTATGGCGTCAGAGAGGTCCTAAGGCTAAGGGTGCATTCGAGACCTATCAGATGAAAGACATTCCTGGCGATACATCATTCCTTGAGATGCTCGATATCCTTAACGAGCAGTTGGTAAATGAGAACAAGGAGCCAATCGTGTTCGACCACGACTGCCGCGAGGGTATCTGCGGTATGTGCTCACTCTACGTGAACGGTCATCCCCACGGTCCTGCAACAGGTGCTACAACTTGCCAGTTGTACATGCGCCGTTTCAAGGACGGTGACACAATCACCGTTGAGCCATGGCGCTCTGCCGGCTTCCCTGTAATCCGTGACCTTATGGTCGACCGTACAGCGTTCGACAAGATACAGCAGGCAGGCGGTTACGTATCCATCAACACTGGTGGTATGCCCGACGCTAACGCAATCCCCATCGGCAAGGATATCGCCGAGGAGGCTATGGATGCAGCGGCTTGTATCGGTTGCGGTGCTTGTGTAGCTGCTTGTAAGAACGGCTCTGCAATGTTGTTCGTATCGGCTAAGGTCAGCCAGTTCGCATTGTTGCCACAGGGTAAGGTTGAGGCCAAGAAGCGCGTTAAGGCAATGGTTGCCAAGATGGACGAGCTGGGCTTCGGTAACTGTACCAACACCCGTGCTTGCGAGGCCGAGTGTCCAAAGTGCGTTTCAATCAGCAACATCGCTCGCCTGAACCGTGAGTTCATCAAGGCAAAGATGAAGGATTGATAAATTGCCCGCTTTAAATATAAAAGGTCGCACAAACGTGCGACCTTTTATATTTAGTAGTTGTTTATCAACCAATCCGCAATCATATCCCAATTCTTCTCTATAAATACAGGTTTGTGTCCTTTTTTGTGACTTAATGAAATGAAAAATGGTATAGTCATCTGCGAATGTTGGTATGAGTGGTTTGTATCTTGAAATGCGACAATTCTATAATTGCTTTTACCGCTTTTGATAAATGCTTGCTCAATACCATCTAAGTTCGTTTTCCATTCCAAATTACCATCCGTCATTCCATGCGCTGCAAATACAGGGCAACTTATTTGGGACAGGTATTTTTCAGGTGTATATTTGATAAAAGCAATGATCCTCGGTATTGTCCATTGTTTCAAGTTCTTTTCAATCTGTTCATCAGTATATTCAACTCCGGCACGAGCAGCACTCTCTTTTATTTGACATCTTAAAGCGGCATTAATTTCTGCGCTGTCATTCAATGATTTTACAATTTGTGTTCTTTCATAGATATCCCTAACAATATGATTCCTGACATTGGTTGGATACATATTGGGATAGCTGAAATACAGAGTACTTTGCCAATAACAGAAATCAGCTCCATCAATACCGCAGGTTGACAATGTAATAAGGAAGTTGATATCCTTATTACGTGAGGCTTCTATAATGGAACTGCTTCCTCCTTCGCTATGCCCTATCAGGCCAATAGGATTATTCAAAAAACGTTTGTTTTTCTTTATGGCCAAGAAAGCATTGTGTAAATCATCAGCATGATCATACATCGTAATCATTTCATTGGCTTCAGCCGAAGTACTATCCGTAAATGCACGGTTGTTGAAACGCAATGTGGCAATACCACGTTTGCCAAGATGTTCTGCCAAACTTAGGAACAGACCTCCGTAATCCTTTTCCGCCGAAACAGGAGGAGCAGCAAGTATTGCTATTTTAGTACAATCAGTAAACTTTTCCGGTAGAGTCAAAGTCCCTTCCAGCTTTAGATCTCCCTTCACTTCAAAAGCAAAAGGTTCTGTAACAAACAATGTATCCTTCGGATTGTTGGCAAAAGACAAGGTTTGGACTGTTATAAAAAATGTTACAAATAACTTTCTCATATGCTGTGTTTATAAATAGTATTCTCCATAACTTTTTGCTTTTTTGTTTTTTGCAAATGTAGAGCTGTATCAGTTAGCCCCAAAGAAAATCGTGTCCGACATTGCCCGAATAATTCAGAATAATCAACGTCTCTGTTTTTATATGCAGATTTTCAATACGTTGGCACGAATGTTTCTTAAGCATTAATAATAAAAAAATGCAATATCGGACATGTTCGGACAACAAACCCATATTTAACCCGTTACTTTGAGCTACTTTTGTTCCATCAACACAAAGCATAAATTATATGAAGTACTTTTTAAAATTTACAATTATTGTAGTTTTGCTTATCACGTCATGCACGATACATAATAAAGATGTACTTATAAACAGATTGGACGAGATAAAAGCGATGGGTGACACATTGCCCCTAATTGCAATGGAACAGTTGGACTCTATAAGACCATTATTAAAGGACAGGTCCGATTATGTGCAAAACAAAATATCATTACTTGACATCAGACTACGTGACAAAGCATTTATATCGCACACCTCTTCTGAAGTTATTAAGGAGGTATGCAACTATTTTGAAAAGAATGGTACTGCAAAGGATATACAAGAATCATATTATTATATGGGCAGTGTATACCGCGACCTTAATGATTACCCTCAAGCTATAACATACTTCTTGAAATCTGTAGGAATTGCAGAGACAAACGAATATGTAGATATAGCATTGTGGGAAAACGCATACTCCCAATTATCATATTTATATAAAATGTTTAATAACTCGGAGGCTCTTGATGCATCTCTCAAGCAATTGAATGTAGCGGAAGCAAACGGGACAATAGATGAAAGAACATATGCGAATGTCGCAAGTTGCTATTTTAAAGTCAATGACACACTCAATACTGTAAAATATTATGATCACATTTTAAGAAGTTTGGATAGAATAACCGGCAACAATTGCGATATACTGGCAAAAGCTATGGGGGATTATGCTGTACTGGGGTATAAAGAAGAAGCATCTTTATGTTATCATAAGCTAAAGGATAACCCCTATAAAGAGATGCTATCAAATTATTTAGTGAATGTGGCTATATATTATGAGCGTTGTGTGTCTGTTGATAGTGCAGCAACAGTGATGGCGGAACTGTATAGAACCGCGGATAACATAGAATCCAGATATGATGCCTCACGATGGCTTACAAGATATTATACTTCAAAAGGGATGCTTGACAGAGCCACAGAATATGCAATCAAATTCATTGATGCCAATGAAGCAGTAATTGATAAAAGAAACTTTGAATATACTACGAATGCCAATAATTTCTTTCAGTATCAACGTGACAAAGAGGAGGAAATGGTAACTAATGAGAAAGCTGCAAATGATAGATTTTATCTTTTATTTGGATTCTCAACATTCGTCATTATAATATTTGTCATCACGGTTTATCATTATATCCAGAAAAAGCATTTGCTCGATACTATTCTTGAAAAGGATGATAACATCAAAGAAATCAAACTTTATCTACAAGATAAGGAAGAAGAACTTGAGAAAGAAAAGAAGTGTGTTATTCAGAAAGAAAAAGAATTGGAATCAATAAGCGAAGCCAAATCCAGACTTGCAAAACAGCTGGAAGATGCTGAAAGTGATTTCAGCATGCTGATTGCACAGAATAGAGAGTTGACAAAACTCACATTAATGAGTAATATTTCCAATAATGCCAATGATATTATAGAAAAAGTGAAAAAAGCCTCTAAAGGCAAATATCGCCTTAACGATGAGGAATGGAAAGAATTACTTGGGGCTATAGACAAGCTGTATCCGGAATTTACATATGAGGTACAAGCTAGATTCAAAAGAATTAGTGAACCGGTATTAAGAGTATGCTATCTTCTGAAGATTGGTATGTCTGCTCCACAAATAGTCAATTTAACCGATTATCCACGTCAGACCGTATTTGACAGAATCAAACGAATAAAAGATACCATCAACATTGATACCAGGATAAAACAGATGTAGCTCAAGAACATAAGAGCCCGATTTAATGTAATATGAGCTGTCATTCTTTGTGCCGTTTGTAATAGCTGCTTCTCATCCAATGGTCAAACAGGATAAGAAGAATGAGTATTATTGCAAAGAGTATGTAGGGCGTTGCGAATATGTCGAGTTGCAGGAATGTCTCTGCAATGCTCGAGAACATCCTTTTCAGCTCTTCTCCGTAGAAATGATCCACAATAATCCCAAGAACGGCAGACAGGGCTGCCGATACGGCAACAATGGAGTAGAGCATCTGTTGCTCTGCTCTCTTTTCTCTTGTGCGTATATACTCTTCAACCTTCCGCATTGTGCAGAAGGTGAAATTTGAAGGCAGTGCACTGTTTTTGCTGCCCAATGCCTTCTTCAAGCCTCGGTCTTTTGCTTCCTGTTTCATAAGTCATTCATTATGAGGTATAACTTTTTTCTTGTGCGTAGTAGCTTTATCTTCACATTGCTTACTGTAAGTCCCAGTATCGAGGCCACCTCGGCAACAGGCTTCTCATTCATATAATAAAGGGTTATCAAGGCACGCTCATCGGCGTTGAGCATCTCAATGGCATCGGACAGCCTCTGCAGCTGTTCTTCACTGTCGTTGTCCAGCGCCTCGTCGATAATATCGTCCGGGATGTTCGGATATACAGCATCGTCCAGATGAAGTGTGTCGTGCTTTCTCTTGCGTGCGGCCGAGAGTGCGGTATTGGTTGCGATGCGGTATATCCAGGTCGAGAAACTGCTCTCTTCCTTGAATGAGGATAGTAGCCGGAACACCTTGATGAATACATCCTGTGTCAGTTCCTCTGCATCTTCCTTGCACGGGACAATATGGGCAATGAGGTTGAATACCTGCCCGCTGTATCTGTTGAGGATATGCTCGAACTGTTCGCTTTTTCCGCCGAGAATCTCCTTTATTATATGTATATCGTCGTGCTTCATCTATCTAATAGACGCAGAAAAGGCGTTCCGGTTACAAAATTCCCAAAAAAATAGAAGAAAAATGTAACCGTTCGGGAATTGTTGCGTCTAAAGGGTGTAAGGAATGAATTGTTAACCTTTAAATTTAAATAATTATGATGGATTTTATTATGGTCCCTGCCGTTATAGGTATTATCACTTTGGGTATTTATAAGTTGTTTGAACTTTTTGTGCGTAAAAAGGAACGCCTGACAATAATTGACAAGATTGGGGATAAACTTACCCCCGATATTTTGAGCGGGAAAATCGATTTCTCAACATATATCCCTAAGCTCTCTTCTTCGGCATTGAAGTTCGGTTGTCTGTTTATGGGGCTTGGAATAGGTATACTGGTTGCCTTTGCCGTTCACTATAATTTCGCGGACTTTGTGGAGAGTTCGTATCAGATAAAAAGTGCTATATACGGTTCGTGTGTGCTTCTGTTCGGTGGTCTTGGGTTGATTATAGCTTTTATTATTGAGTTGAAGATCAGTAATAAGAAGTAAGGAAACCAATTGCTTATTACAAAGAAAGGAAATACATCGAGTATTTCCTTTCTTTGTTGTTTTTTATGTTACAAACAACTCTCCCTTAATGTTATGAGTCCTTCGGGGCCCATGTTGAAAAGCAGGTCCAAAACGCTCAGGTTGGGGATGAAACCGTTGCGCCGGGCGAATACCTGATAGTATGGTTGCGGTTGCTCTGTGAGGGTTTTAAGGGCTTTGGGCTCTGCAATGTGGCGCATGTCGCATGCGTCCGCTGTGTCAATGTTTCCCTCTGTAATTACAGTTACCTCCCTCTCCAGTCCCAGCAGCTCGCATATCACATTGTGCAGGCGCAGGTTGAAGTCCAGCAGGAAACCGTCACGCTCCTCGTAGAAGTGTGCGAAGTCATCGGCATAGTACTCAAAGAACGGGCTCTTGCGGTAGGCGCTCACCAAGGCGTTCCAGTGCTGGTGACGCCAGTTGCCGTGCTCGCTGATGCGCACGTCGCGCATGGCGGTCCTGCCGCCGTCGTGTACCACGGGGATGTTGAGGCTCTGTGTGCCGCTCTCGGTGGCAATGACGGCACGGCTCCTGAATGTCTGCTTGACGAACGGTGACTGTGCATCAATGACAAGCGCCGTCCCGCTGTACAGCTTTGTGTAGAGCGGAACGGGCGCAAGGTATAAGGGGTGTGATATGATTTTCACGGTTTTCTTATATTAATCAAAGCTGTTTACACTGCGGAAAATACGGTTCCAGCGTATCTTGCCGTCGAACAGTCCGCGGTCCTTGTCAAGCGAGAGCCATACGAAGAGTGCCTTGCCCACAATGTGGTCCTCGGGCACGAAACCCCAGCAGCGTGAGTCGGCGCTGTTGTGACGGTTGTCGCCCATCATCCAATAGTAATCCATCCTGAAGGTGTAGCTGCTGCACTCCTTGCCGTTGATGAATATCTTGCCCTCCTTTACATCAAGGGTGTTGCCCTCGTATGCCACAATGGGGCGCTCGTATATGGCAATGTTCTCCGGTGTCAGCTCAATGCTCTCACCTCTCTTTGGAATCCACACGGGGCCGTAGTTGTCAAGTGTCCATCCGGTGTTGTCGTTGAGGGGATAGATGCCGTCGGTGTCATCCCTGTTGACGATGCTGATGCTCTCTACAAGCTTGCTGTTGTTCTTCAGCTCCTCATAGTTGGCATATGTCAACGGGAGTTCTCCAAAGCCTCCGCCATTGCCGTAGAGACGGAAATTCTGTAGGTCCTCCTTGCTTATGCCAAGCTCATGGCGCAGCTTCTCGGGCATGCTCTGGCGGAACTTTATGTTGTAGTTGAACTGTACGTTCTTTGGCTGTGCAAGGGGCTCGCCGTCAATGTAAACCACCTTGTCCTTTATCTCAAGTGTGTTGCCGGGGAGGCCTATGCAACGCTTAACATAGTTCTCGCGGCGGTCGACAGGGCGGTCAA
>JAFXGX010000061.1 GCA_017536695.1 Bacteroidaceae bacterium
AAGTATATCAAATCTATTGACGGTTCGTTTTTCGTTCCTTACTTACTTGTTGACCTTTGACCAAAAAATCAAAGGACACGTTGTACTGCTTGTCTGTATGGAATGTTGTCAAGGATCATCTTGCTTAATCGCGGAGCAACCTTGTTGCTTCCCGAAAGCGAGTGCAAAGGTAGAGCTTTTTTCTGAACTGACAAACAAAACGCAAGTTTTTTTTGAAAATAATCGAAAATAATTCAACCCAACTAGCATTGAGTGCGCAATTATTACAAATTACAAGCATTTTTACAAAAAGAAGCCTAAAAAGAGTGCTTTTGAGTAGAATTCCAAAAAGAAAGAATTTTATTTGTTGCAACAATTCTTTTATACTACCTTTACGTTCCTTATAAAATATAATGCAAATGATAGACAGAAAAACCATAGAACAGATAATGGACACCGCGAAGGTGGAAGAGGTGGTGGGTGACTTTGTCGCACTGCGCAAACGTGGTGTGAACATGATTGGACTATGCCCGTTCCACAATGAAAAGACCCCTTCGTTCACGGTCTCCCCATCGAAGAATCTATGGAAATGTTTCGGATGTGGAAAGGGCGGTAAACCTGTACATTTCATAATGGAGCATGAGCAGCTCAGCTACTATGACGCGTTACGTTGGCTGGCAAAACGATACCATATAGAAATAAAGGAACGCGAACTTACCGATGAAGAGAAACGCGAGGAGAGCATCCGCGAGAGCATGTTTGTCATAAACCAGTATGCCTTGCAGTACTTCATAGACACCCTGCATGGCAGCGATGAAGGCAAATCCATAGGCCTGAGCTACTTCCGCCACCGCGGCCTGCGCGATGAGACAATCAGGAAATTCTGTCTGGGTTATTCACTTGAGCGACGCGACTCTTTCGCAAAGACAGCTGTCGCCGCAGGATACAATCCCGAGCTGATAGCAAAGACCGGTGTATGCTACAGCACCGATGATGGCAGGCTGCAGGACAGGTTCTGGGGGCGTGTCATCTTCCCCGTACACACGATATCGGGCAAGGTTGTCGCATTCGGCGGCCGAATCCTGCAGAACAATGCCAAGGCTGCAAAATATGTAAATTCACCCGAGAGCGAGATTTATCACAAGAGCGACCACCTATACGGCCTCTATTTCGCCAAGCAGGCAATAATGCAGAAAGACCGTTGCATACTTGTAGAGGGATACCTCGATGTTATATCAATGTATCAGGCAGGAATACAGAATGTAGTTGCCTCTTCGGGAACATCGCTCACCACGGGGCAGATAAGACTGATACACCGCTTTACAAACAATGTCACGCTGCTGTATGACGGCGACAAGGCAGGAATTAAGGCCTCTATCCGCGGTATCGACATGTTGCTTGAAGAGGGAATGAACATCAACGTGGTGCTGCTGCCCGAGGGCGAAGACCCAGACAGTTATTCACAGAGCCACTCCACCGAGGAGGTTGAGGAGTACATAGAGAAGAACAAGGTCGATTTCATCAGGTTCAAGACAAATCTGCTGCTTGATGAAGTTGGAGAAGACCCCATCCGCCGAGCCGGGCTGATTGGGGATGTCGTAAAGAGCATTGCCGTTGTCCCCAACGACATACTGCGCAGCGAGTATATAAAGAAGTGCAGCGATATGCTGAACATCGGCGAGCAGCTTCTTGTAAAAGAGACCGCAAAGATAAGGATGCAACGCGCCGAAGAGCAGCAGAAAAGGCGTTATGATGAGAAAGTCAGCGAAACAAGCGGGAACGGAAGTAACGAGGACACCCCTGCTGCCGACGAGTTCCAACAGAACATAATAGAAAGCTACAAAAACAACCCGTTGCATCATAAGGAGAAGGCGATAATACAATTCCTGCTGAAGAATGGCGGCAAGCTGCTCCAGGTCCCTGCAAGCGAGGCCGACGGCACACCGTCATTTACCGAGAGCGTAATCTCGCACCTCTTCTACTCCTTAGATGCCGACGGCATAGAACTGAGCCACCCGCTCTACAAGAAGATATTCGCCGAAGCCTGTGAACACGCCACAGAGGTAGACTTCGACCCGGAGAAGCACTTCATCACGCATCCCGACTCTGAGATATCGGCACTGACCGCAGAGCTTTGCGGCGAGCGCTATCTGCTGAGCAAGTTCTTCAGCGAACAGAACAGCGATGAGCGCAATGAACTGGCGGTACTCTTCGAGCAGACAACACGACTGACCATTGCTTACAAGCTGAGCATCGTGGATGAGATGCTCAAAAGCACTATGGGCAAACTGAAAGACCCCGCAACAGCATCCAGCCCGCAATTGCTGCAGGAGTGCATGGAGGAGTTCAAGTTCCTGAAGGAGACACAGCAGGCGCTGAACAACGTGCTTAAGGGGTACGGTTTCGGCAATGTTGCTTTGAACGTGTAACGTTCAAAGCAACATCGACAAGGTTTGTAGCAAAAGGTCGCACGCTGCGTGGATGCAATTCACGCCGTGCGGGTTGCAAAAAAACAAACCTTGTCAATGTAATTTTTATAAGGCAGTGATAGGTCGCACATATATTAATAAGGAAGAAACTGGGAAATCTGCACATTACACCATTTATTCAGAAAACAAATGCCAGTTCAATACAAAATAAGGATGTATGAAAGTATTAGAGAGATTTAAACAAGGTGGTGGGTTCAGATTAGCAAAAACCTATTTTCGAATGGGCCTACTGTCCAACCTGCTGAAAGCAGGTTTCTACGTCCTGGTAAAGGGCAAGAGCTATCAAAGCCAATATAGCATACTGGCCAAGAAGGTTAAACCGCTGCTGGCAAAAGAGTTCAACAGCGTTCTTGTTGAAAATGACAAGCTGATAAAGGAGCGGAGACCAAAGAAGGAGCTTAATAAGGAAAACAGCAAATACGTATGGTTCTGTTGGCTGCAGGGAATAGACAATGCGCCAAAGATAGTAAAATCATGTCTTGAATCCCAGAAAAAGTGGTTAAAGGACAGGATCATTATAACCATTACCGCAGAAAACTACGCGGAATACATCACACTTCCCGAATTCATAAAAGAAAAACATGACAAAGGCATAATCCCTAACGCCATGTTCTCAGACCTTATCAGGCTTGAGCTATTAATAAGGTATGGCGGCACATGGATTGATGCAACCGTAATGATAACTGGCAACAACTATCCAAAAGAGATACTCGACTGCACCATATTTATGCCTCAGTATATTAATCACAATGGAACAAGGGTGGGAATCTCGAATTGGATGATAACGGCAACCAGAGACAATCATTTACTGATTCTTCTTAGAGAAATGCTGTTAGAATACTGGAGAAGATATGACTGCGTGGTATACTATTATATCTTTCACTTCTTTTTCGGCATGATTGAATGCAAATACCCCAATGAACTCAAGACAATGCCACAGCTCAACAGTTTTCTTTGCATAGAACTCCTAAACCACTTGGGAGAACATGACAAAACGGGCAAATTAGAGCGCTTCCTATCAAAGGTTTCCATTCACAAGCTGAGCTATAGGCTCTGCGAAGAAGTGGTGAGGGATGAGAAAAATGTACTGCACGACTTGTTAAGACTGGTAAGCGGCAGCAATATATGACAAACAGGTTGCACCATGCGGTGCAACCTGCCTTATTTTAAAACCCTGTCATTTAGAAAGAGCAAAGCGACTGAGAAATCTCAACTACCTCTGTTCAGATTTCTCGCATACGCTCGAAATGACAATGAACGGGCATGACAAAAAGCTATTACCTATTCCTGAGCAGATTCATGAACTCCTCGCGGGTCTTTGCCTGATTGAAAGCACCGCAGAAGTCTGATGTTGTGGTAACGGAGTCCTGTTTCTTCACGCCACGCATCTGCATGCACAAATGCTGCGCCTCGACAACCACCATTACACCCAGCGGATTGAGAGTCTTCTGTATACACTCCTTAATCTGCAGGGTCATCCTTTCCTGAACCTGCAGACGGCGGGAGAAGACCTCTACCACACGTGCAATCTTGCTGAGCCCGGTAATATAACCATTAGGGATATATGCCACATGAACCTTGCCGAAGAAGGGCAATATATGATGCTCGCACAAAGAGTAGAAGTCAATATCCTTCACAATGACCATCTGGCTATAATCTTCCTTGAACATCGCCCCGCGCAGTATAGCCTCAGGGTCTTCGCCGTAGCCGGCTGTCGTATCGAGTATGGCACGCGCCACACGCTCGGGTGTCTTTACGAGACCTTCGCGCTCCACATCCTCGCCCATGAGTCTGAGCATGTTGCTGCAGCACTCCTTCAACCCTTCGATTCTCTCTTCTCTCTCCTTTGTATCCATCCTGAATGAGTATTATTTAATAAGGCAGGTTAATAAGGCATTTCTTTACAGAAATCTCCTTGAATTTCCTTGTCGACTTGAGCTTGTACATGACAGCCTCGGCCTCCTCGCGTGTACGGTAATCGCCATACAGACAAGTCCTGATTGGAGGATTGAACTCGACATAAGCC
The DNA here is from genome assembly GCA_017536695.1 of Bacteroidaceae bacterium. GTDB lineage: Bacteria > Bacteroidota > Bacteroidia > Bacteroidales > Bacteroidaceae > HGM04593. The sequence goes on from JAFXGX010000061.1 coordinate 4,495, forward strand.
TCGGCGCCCGGAAAGTTCTCACGCATGAACTGAGCCATCTTATTTGCCTCCTCCCTTGCCTGCGCCGAATTGTTTCCCGAATAGACCATGACACGGTAGCCCTCGACCTGAGGCACTTTGCCGTCAACAGAAATCATGGTACCCATGAGTTCTGTCAGGCCTGCCGGCTGGTTTACCTTTACCTTGCCGCCGAAAAGGCTGAACGATTCGAGTTCCTTTACAATATTGCTCTGCGCAGCAGCAAGCTGTGCGCAGAACAATACAGATATTACAAGTAGTATACGCTTCATATATTACTTGAAAGCGTCGATGATACCCTTGAAGTCAGCTACCTTGAGAGCAGCACCACCGATAAGACCTCCGTCAACATTAGGATTAGCGAAAAGCTCCTTGGCATTGCTTGGCTTGCAGCTTCCACCGTAGAGGATAGAAGTATTCTCGGCAACCTCGTTGCCATACTTCTCGGCAATGGTAGAGCGGATGTAAGCGTGAATCTCCTCTGCCTGCTCAGGAGTAGCAGTCAAACCAGTACCGATAGCCCATACCGGCTCGTAAGCAAGAATAATCTTAGAGAAGTCCTCTGCTGAAAGGTCATAGAGAGAACCAGCCAACTGCTCATATACAACCTGGTTCTGGATACCCTGGTTACGCTCCTCAAGAACCTCACCGATACAGAAGATTGGTGTAAGGCCGTTTGCAAGTGCAAGCTGTACCTTCTCCTTCAGAATCTCGGGAGTTTCGCCGTAGTATGCACGACGCTCAGAGTGACCGAGGATAACATACTTTGCACCTGTTGAAGCAACCATTGACGCAGAAACCTCGCCTGTGTAAGCACCTGATACCTTGTCTGCACAGTTCTCGGCACCGACACCGATGATAGCCTCATCAACGATTGGAGTCACTGATGCAAGATGGATGAATGGAGTACAGATGACTACATCACAATTAGGTTTGTCTGCTGTCAAAGCCTCGTTGAGTTCTTTTGCCAAAGCAATGCCCTCCTGGAGATTCATGTTCATCTTCCAGTTACCGGCAACAATGTTCTTTCTCATTTTCTTAAAAATTTAAATGGTTACTAAATATATTGAATCAATCTATCCCTTCCGTTTGCGGCGCACCTGTTGAGCCTGCATCACTGCCGACATCAGTACCTTCATCCTTGCTTCTTGAGCCCTTGCACGCCACCACATCAATGAGCACAAACAGCAGCAGCGGCAAAGCCAACGCCAGCAGCCAGAATCGCCATCCCTGCATCCTCTGCAGCAGTGTCGGCAGACCATCCGGCATACCGGTAGGCGATTCGGTCATCTCCTCTACCGGTGGCAAGTCGGATATATTCCACTTGCCCACGATGACACCGTCCTTGAACAGCAACACCCCCGGGTTGGAACGCACCATGCCCCTCAGCATCAGTTCATCGCCCCAATAGAGCGGGTATTCGGCACCTGTGCGTTTGCACCACAATGCGATATCCTCATCCTCGGATGCCGTAGCCACATAAAACGGCACGCCTATCTCCTGACAATAATCATACATGTCATTTATTTTGTCAACGCGGCTGACCGATGCATTCTCGACACGCTCCATTGCCACAAGGCATACATAACCGGTATCGGCAAGCAGCTCCTCGGCAACATCGCTGTCATATTCCCAATCCATTATGGAGAAATCGGCAATCACCGGCTCCACGCTCTCCTTTACAACCTCGGAACGGCTGCCTACAAATGTCCATGTAGTATCGGGTTGCTCCCCTTCGGGCAGTTCACAAGTCTCGCCTTCACGCTCATAGACCGAGATGACCCGATACTCGCCAGGCTCGCCTTGCGTCAAAGCACGCATGTCGGCACCGACCCGATACCGGCTGAAATCGACCACAGGCAGATGCGAGTAGCTCATTATCCCGACAGTCGCAATATAGAAGATGGCAAAGATAACCACCATCCACCTTGTCCTGAAACTTATGTGGCACACAAAACGTTTGCGGCCCGACAGCAATGGCAACGAGAGGAACAACAAGAAGATATTCTTAGCCAGCGTCTCGCCGTTAGACAATGCAATGGCCTCGCCGAAGCAACCGCAATCCTCAATGTTTCCACTGAAATATATTACCGCCGTAAGCACGGTAAAGAAGAGCATTACCATCGGGGTAAGATATGACACCACCCTACGGTATACGCCCATCAGCAGGAAGAGGCCCAATAGGAACTCGACTACTGCTTGTGAGATACCGAAGACAAGAAGCCAACTGTCCGAGAAGAGGTCTATCGAGAAAGCCGTCATGTACTCCCTCATCTTGTACATAGCACCAATCGGGTCGACAGCCTTCACGAAGCCCGACACGACAAGCACCAACGACAGCACAAGACGGCATATGTTGGTGTAGGCTATAAAATATTTACTCCTTGTCCACCCCATTCTTTATAAGACCGAACACGGCATAGTTTATCATATCCATGTAGTTGGCATCGATACCCTCGGAGACTTTTGTCTCGCCTTTCAGTTCCTCAATCTGCTTCGTACGCCATATCTTCGTGAGTATAAGGTCGGTGTATGACGTGGTACGCATACCCCTCCAGGCCTCATTGTAGTCATGGTTCTTCTTTTTCATCAGTTCAAGAGCCTCTTTAGCCTTCTTGTCATAGAGAGCCATAGCCTCATCGGGCGAAATATCACAACTGTCGGCATAGCCGAGTTCAAGCTGCACAAGCGATATTATGCCATAGTTCACAATTCCGATAAGTTCGGAGTTTATGCCCTCGCCCACCAGATTCTCGGCACCGGTCTCAAGGGTACGTATACGCTTCGCCTTGATAAAAATCTGGTCAGTCAACGACTCGGGGCGCATTATTCGCCACGAAGCACCATAGTCATAAAGCTTCTTGCCGAAGAGGTCGCGACACACAGCCAGCACCCTCTCGAACTGTTCGTTCGTATTGTTTGTCATTGTATTATTCTTTTACTTTCGGATATTTACGGAACCAGCTTCCAATCTTGAGCCTGATGACGCCGAAGAGGGCCTCGCTGAATATGCCGCCGCTCATTTTCGATGTACCGAGTACACGGTTCACGAAGATTACCGGAACCTCGCATATCTTGAACCCGCACATGTGGGTAGTGAATTTCATCTCTATCTGGAACGCATATCCCTTGAAGCGTATCTTGTCGAGTTCCATGGTCTCAAGCACCTTGCGACGGTAGCAATTGAACCCCGCAGTTGTATCATGCACCGGCAGACGCGTTATGAAGCGCACATACTTTGATGCGAAATACGACATCAGCACACGCCCCATAGGCCAGTTGACAACATTCACGCCCGTCACATAGCGGCTGCCGACAGAGAGATCGTATCCCCAATTGGCACAAGCCTCATAGAGTCGCGGAACATCGTTAGGGTCGTGCGAGAAATCGGCATCCATCTCGAAGATATACTCATAGTCACGCTCCAGCGCCCATTTGAAACCCGTTATATACGCGGTACCGAGGCCGAGCTTTCCCTCGCGTTCTATGAGGAATACCCTTTCGGGGTAGAGTTCCATCATACCCTTGACAAGCTCCGCTGTACCGTCGGGAGAGCCATCGTCAACCACAAGCACATCGAACTGATGCTCAAGAGCAAGGAGCGTGCGTATCATGCGCTCGATATTCTCCTTCTCATTGTATGTAGGGATAATAATTACTGTATCACTCATCTTGATTGATTTTAGGTCACACATAGTGCTACAAGCTACAAAGGTAAAAAGATTTTTGAATTAATATCAAATTATATTATTTAAATATATTGTTTCGGCGTTTGATAACCGATATTTCGCCCGTTTTTCTTATATTCGCACCGGATTTACAAACTTATGGAAAAGTGAAAGAGAAGAAACTTTTTATCGAAACATACGGCTGCCAGATGAATGTGGCCGACAGCGAAGTAATAGGCTCAATACTGAAGATTGCAGGCTACACCGTCTGCGAGGATATCAAGGATGCCGACCTCATCCTGCTGAACACCTGTTCGATACGCGATAACGCCGAACAGAAGATATATGGCAGACTTGACCAGCTGAATGCCATGCGCCGCGGCAAGAGTACCCTTGTGGGCGTTGTCGGTTGCATGGCCGAACGAGTAAAGGAAGAACTGATAAAAGGATACAAAGTGAACATCGTTGCCGGCCCCGACACATACCTGTCACTGCCCGAGCTCATTGCCGAGGCCGAAATGGGACATGCCGCCATGAACATAGAACTGTCCACCACAGAGACCTACCGAGACGTAATACCCATGCGCATATGCAGCGGCAACGTGTCGGGCTACATATCAATCATGCGCGGATGCAACAATTTCTGCCACTACTGCGTCGTGCCCTACACACGAGGACGCGAGAGAAGCCGCGACATACAGAGTATTCTGAACGAGGTTGATGACCTTGTAGCGAAAGGGTTCAAAGAGATTATCCTTCTGGGACAGAACGTTAACTCATACAGGTTCGAAGGCGAGGACGGCGAGACCATCACTTTCCCGCAACTGCTGCGCCGTGTAGCCAAGCATGCCCCGCAGACAAGAATACGCTTTACAACATCACACCCCAAGGACATGAGCGATGAGACGTTGCACGTAATCGCCGAGGAGCCGAATGTGTGCAAGAGCATACATCTGCCGGTGCAAAGCGGCAGCAGCAGAATGCTCAAGGCGATGAACCGCAAGTACACCCGCGAATGGTATCTTGACAGAATCGAGGCGATACGACGCATAGTACCCGACTGCGGTCTGTCGACAGACATAATCGCAGGATTCTGCGGCGAGACAGAGGAGGACCATCAGGAGACGCTGTCGCTCATGAGATACTGCTCCTATGATGCAGCGTTCATGTTCAAATATTCCGAGCGCCCCGGAACCTTCGCAAGCAGACACATGAAGGACGACATTGAGGAGAGCGAGAAGGTTCGCCGCCTGAACGAGATTATAGCCCTGCAACAGGAGTGTTCGGCTGCCAACAACAGGAAGTGCATCGGACAGACATACGAAGTCCTCATCGAAGGAATATCCAAACGCTCAAGGGAGCAGTTCTTCGGGCGTACAGAACAGAACCGCACAGCAGTATTCGACCGCAAAGGATACAAGATCGGAGATTTCGTGAAAGTAAAGATAAACGACTCCACGGCAGCCACCCTGCTTGGAGAGATAATAGACTGAAAAATAAAGCGATACAGCAATGCTGTATCGCTTTATTTTTCAGTCTAAATGAGGTGAGCGGGTTCAGCGCCTCTCGTCCAAGCGTTTCTGCATACGCTCAGCGTAATCGCCACCCAACCTGGCCTCAGGCATAATTATCCATAATATCAGATAGAAAAGAATTGGGGAACCAACGCCAATCAAGGACAATACAATCCAGACCAGGCGCAGCGTACCCACATTCCATTTGAAATATTCTGCAATGCCGGCACATACACCAGCCAGCACCCTGTTTCTTGAACGGACCAACTTACCCATACTGACAGATTACTTCTGCATAAGTCCGATAATCCAGAGCAGGAGATATGCAAGCACACCTACACCAGCGAAAAGCACTGCAATCACCCAAACGATGCGAACAATCTTCGCATCCATATTAAGGAAATCAGCCACACCACCGCATACACCTGCGATAACCTTGTTGTTAGAAAGAGCAAACTTTGCCATTTTTATCAAATTTTAAGTTAGTATTTTTGTTTTGACCCGCAAAATTAACAATAAATACCATATCCAAATGTTAAAAAAAGGCTATTTTTACAGAATCGGGCAGTAAAACTTCAAAAAAAGAGAACAATTTCGCTCCAAATGGTATATTTTTGTATCATCTTTCGGGGATGTATACCCCAAAAGGACCATTTTTAGCAAAAGCACCTATTCAATGAATGTCATAACCCACACCGTCTGCCCATTATGCAAAGGAAGCGATATAAGGAAGCGCTTCACTTGCAAGGACCATTTTGCGACAGGCGAAGGGTTCGACATCTGCGAATGCCCGGCATGCGGTTTTGTATTCACCCAGGGAATCCCCGATGAAAAGGAGATTGGACGTTATTACGAATCACAGGAATACATTTCGCACAGCAACACAAAAAAAGGTATATTCAACAAGATATACCATGTTGTACGTTCAATAATGCTACGCAGGAAAACAGGCCTCATCGAGAAGCTTACATTGCTGAAGAACGGCAACATCCTCGATTACGGTGCAGGCACCGGATATTTTGCGCACGCAATGGCAAAGAAAGGCTGGGAGGTAACAGCCATAGAGAAGAGCCCACAGGCGAGGGAACTGGCAAAGACCCAGTTCGGCATTGAGATATTCTCCGAGGAGCACCTGTCAGAAATAGGCGACAAGGAGCTTGACGTCGTTACCCTATGGCATGTAATGGAACATATCCAGGAACTAGACAGGTTCTGGGATGAACTGTACCGCATAATTGATGACACAGGCATCGCCGTAATTGCACTCCCTAACTGCAAGTCGTACGATGCGAAGATATACAAGGAGAACTGGGCTGCATATGACGTGCCACGACATCTGTGGCATTTTACCCCCGATACGGTTATGCGTTGGGGCGAGAAGCACGGTTTCATACTTGAAAAGCAGATAACAATGCCTTTTGACGGGTTTTACATATCCATGCTCAGCGAACGTTATCGAGGAAGCATGTTGGCAAGCACGAGAGGTCTTTGGAACGGACTGAAAGGATGGTGCGCCACAAGCACACGCCGTGAGGCCAGCAGTTCCATAATTTATGTATTCAGGAAGAGAAGATGAGCAAGCCGGTATTCAAAGTACAGACAATAAGCGTATATATCAGCACGACGCTGGTACTGCTGCTGTTAGGAGTCATGGGCATACTCTTTGTCGTGGCACAGGAGATATCCAGGAATATTCAGGACAACCTTGGTGTTTCCGTAATCATCAACAGCGAAGTAGAGGAACCGGGCATCGTGAAGCTGAAAGAGGAACTCGAAGCGAGCAGATATACCCAAGAAGTTGCATACATATCAAAAGAGCAGGCACTCGAAGAGCAGAGAACCGAATTGGGCATAGACCCGGTAGAGCAACTCGGCTACAATCCTTATGAAGCGGAACTCGAGATTACCCTGCAACCCGAGTATGCCAACAGCGACTCGCTGGCAATAATCGAAAGTACACTCCTGAGAAACAGGAATATAAAGGAGGTCATCTATCAGAAAGACCTCATGAACTCCGTAAATGACAGTATAAGGAAAGTGGGAGCCGCGATGCTGGTGTTGCTTGCCTTGCTGACAATAATATCGTGGTCGCTCATAAGCAATCTGGTGCGCCTGTCGATATACTCGAAGCGTTTCCTGCTGCACACGATGAAACTGACCGGAGCTACCTGGGGATTCATACGCAAGCCGTTCATCATAAGCAACATATGGATTGGGCTTTTCTCGGGCATAATGGCAAACATTCTGCTCGCGTCAAGCATATATATATTACAAGGACAGATACCGGGACTCATCTCCTATCTGCCACTGAACGGTCTTGCCATTGTCGGAGCGACTGTAATACTGTTCGGTATCATAATATGCAGCCTATGCGCATTCACGTCGGTAAACCGTTTCCTGCGTATGCGCAACAATGATTTATATTTTATCTAAAGATCTATGGACAAATCGAAATTCGCATTCGGAAAGACCAACTACATACTGTTCATAATAGGAATAGTAGCTATTGTCATCGGGTTTGTACTAATGACGGGCCCAAGCACCACTGAGACCATGTTCGAACCCGACATCTTCAGTTTCAGGCGCATTAAGCTTGCACCGACAGTATGTTTCCTCGGGTTCGTATTCATGATTGTGTCAATCATGATAAAGCCCAAAGACAGAAACAATAAAGAATAAGCAACAATATGTCGGACATTTCAATATTTGAAACCATAATCATTGCCATAGTGGAGGGACTCACCGAGTTCCTGCCTGTGTCATCCACGGGTCACATGATTATAACCCAGAATGTGCTGGGTGTAGAGAGCACGGAGTTCGTGAAGGCATTTACCTTTATCATCCAGTTCGGAGCCATACTTTCGGTTGTCGTGCTCTACTGGAAACGTTTCTTCCACCTGAACCACACCCCTGCCCCCGAGGGAGCAAGCGCACTGAAGCGGTTCCTACACAAGTATGACTTCTACTGGAAACTGCTGGTGGCATTCATCCCTGCCGCTGTACTCGGCCTGCTGTTCAGCGACATGATTGACGCCATGCTCGAGAGCGTGACAGTGGTTGCCACCACGCTCATCCTGGGCGGTATATTCATGCTATTCTGCGACAAGATATTCAACAAGGGCAATGATGACACCGAGCTTACCGAGAAACGCGCATTCTGGATAGGAATGTTCCAGTGTATCTCCATGATTCCGGGCGTGTCACGCTCAATGGCGACAATTGTCGGCGGTATGGCACAGAAACTTTCACGAAAGAAAGCCGCTGAGTTCTCTTTCTTCCTTGCTGTACCCACCATGTTCGCGGCAACGCTCTTCAAGATGCTCAAGCTGTTCATGGAGCCAGCAGGAATGGAGATTATCACGAACAACCTCGGCACACTGCTCATTGGAAACATTGTAGCGTTCATAGTTGCCATGCTGGCAATAAAGTTCTTCATCAGCTTTGTTACAAAATATGGTTTCAAGGCTTTTGGATGGTACAGAATAGTTCTTGGAGGAGTGATACTCCTGCTGTTGTTAACCGGGCATAACCTTACTATTGCATAATGGATTTTGTTGCAGGAGAAGTAATACCGATATATAAGCCCTATACCTGGACATCGTTCCAGATAGTGAGCCGCATACGTTACCAACTGAGCCGCAAGTACGGTATAAAGAGATTCAAGGTGGGACACGCAGGGACACTCGACCCGTTGGCAACCGGTGTGTTGCTGCTATGCACGGGAAAGGCGACCAAAAGGATTGAGGAGCTGCAGAGCCACACGAAAGAGTATGAGGCCGAGATAATGCTTGGCGCAACAACGCCATCATATGACATGGAGCACCCGGTAGATGCCACATACCCCTATGAGCATATCACGGAGGAGGCTGTCAGAGAGGTATTGAAGACATTTGTAGGCGACATCGCCCAGCGTCCGCCGCTGTTCAGCGCATGCAAGGTCGACGGCAAACGCGCCTATGACCTCGCACGCAAAGGCAGCGACATGGAGTTGGCGCCGAAACAGATTCGCATAGACTCAATAGAGTTGCTTGAATGCGAACTGCCGAAAATAAAGATACGTGTAGTGTGCGGGAAAGGCACATACATACGCTCGCTCGCCCGCGACATCGGCGAGGCACTCGGAAGCGGCGCATACCTTACAGCACTTGCACGCACAAGAATCGGAGAGTATAAATTAGAAGATTGTATAAAACCAGAGGCATTCCAGGAATGGCTTGAAAAAAATTCATAATTATGACAGAGGACCATTTTTACATAAACGGGCAGCACATGAAATTGTCACAGTTCAAGTACAAGTTACCCGAGGAGCGTATCGCTCTGTACCCAGCATCTTGCCGCGATGAGTCGCGTCTGCTTGTCCTGCACCGAAAGACGGGCGAGATTGAGCACCGTCTGTTCAAGGAGGTAATCGACTATTTCGATGAAAAGGACCTTTTCGTGATGAACGACAGCAAGGTATTCCCCGCACGTCTGTATGGCAACAAGGAGAAGACCAACGCAAAGATTGAGGTATTCCTGCTGCGCGAACTGAACGAGGAGTTCCGTCTGTGGGATGTACTTGTTGACCCTGCACGCAAGATACGCATCGGCAACAAACTCTACTTCGGCGAGGACAACTCAATGGTAGCCGAGGTCATCGACAACACCACATCACGCGGACGTACGCTCCGTTTCCTCTATGACGGACCGCATGATGAGTTCAAGAAGGCTCTTTTCGCTCTCGGCGTGGCACCGCTGCCCGAGGACTTCAAGCGTCTGCGCAAGGAGGAACCCGAGGACCTTGAGAACTTCCAGACATACTTTGCAAAGAAAGAGGGTTCAGTGACAGCGTCGTTCGCAGGCCTGCACTTCACACGCGAGCTCATGAAGCGTATGGAAATCAAGGGCATTGACACCGCATTCGTTACCATGCACACAGGCCTCGGCTGTTTCCGCGAGATTGACGTGGAGGACCTCACAAAGCACAAGATGGACAGCGACCTCATCAGCGTCGATACAGAGGCCGTGCAGCTGGTAAACAGGGCAAAGGCCGAAGGCCGCCGTATCTGCGCTGTGGGAACATCGGTACAGCGTGTGCTTGAGACAGCCACCCTCACCGGAGGCATGCTCAAGGAGTATGACGGCTGGACAAGCAAGTTCATCTTCCCCGAGTACGATTTCCATGTGGCAAACTGCATGATAGCGAACTTCTACGCACCCTACTCCACCATGCTCATGCTCACAACTGCATTCGGTGGCTACGACCACGTGATGAACGCATACAGCGTTGCACTCAAGGAGGGTTACCGCTTCGGCCTCTACGGCGATGCTATGCTAATCATTGACTGATGACAAAGAGATTATACCTTAGCCTGGGTACAAACCTCGGCAACAAGAGAGAAAACCTGACGCGAGCGATAGAACTCCTATCGCTCGCGCTTGGTAAGTGCATAGCCGTATCGCAGTTCATCGAGACCGCCCCATGGGGCTTTGACAGTGAAAACAGTTTCCTCAACTGCGTAGCGGCCTTCGAGACCGCACTCGCTCCCATGCAGCTGCTTGACATGACAGAAAGTATCGAGCGGGGGTTGGGCCGTACACAAAAATCCAATAACGGACACTACCGCGACCGCATAATAGACATTGACATATTGCTATACGGAGACAATATTATTGTAAGTGACAGACTTACAATCCCCCACCCGTTGATGCACAAACGCGACTTTGTGCTTGAGCCGCTTGCCGATATTGCCCCCGATGCCATCCACCCCATATTGGGCAAGAGCATAAAGGAACTGTTGGAGGAGAGAGAAACAAGAAATATTTAAAAACGCTTGATTAAATAGCAACAATACTCTATATTTGTTTCCGTAGCTTCAACATAATAGTAAAAACCAAGACCCAATATGAGAAAAACCATATTTTTACTTCTTGTTGCATTCACCTTGCCGATATATGCAGATTCCCATCTGGTAATAGAGATGAGGGATTCAAAGAGCCACACATATTCCTTGAAAGAGAAACCTGTGTTGAAATTCGAGAACGGAGAGATGACAGTCGAGAACAGCGACATA
>JAFXGX010000062.1 GCA_017536695.1 Bacteroidaceae bacterium
GTTGTTAGCAGAAAATAAGGATAAAGAATGGGGGATGTTTGAGCGGTGCATTATCCTGTTGCTGTTATTGCGTGAATAGCGAGTTACCCCATTCCCTTATTTGCTGCGTTAAGACAACAACGGCAAGAATAAAACGACCGAAGGATGTTGCTTGCAACTCGTGAGCAAAGTTTTATTCGACTTGTAAACTTTGTGCCGGGCCTTTTGGTCCTTTAGATAAGATACTTGCACTCGTTACAAAACGCTTAAGCAAGCTTAGCGTTTCACTCGTTTAATCGTATCTTTTGGGCCCAAAAGGACATGATAGCAAGAGTTGAAGAAAAATACAAGTAAACAATTAAGGTTGATGACTGCCGTTGAATATTAGACGAGCAAAAGCGAGTAAGAACCTCTAAACAGCATTCCTTGACAATCATACAAATCTATTTTGATTTTTGGGAATAAGATACTGCCCCCTGACTTTGCAGGTGAGGCGGATTTATATCCTTCGCTATGCTCAGAATGAACAAGAGCGTGAGTGGATATCGAACTCACGTTAAAATAAATTGGAGGTCATAAATGTGACCTCCAATTACATTTATCATAAGAATACCGGCAATTCCTTACTTGCTCAACTGCTCATGCATTGCAGCTGCTGCACGTCGGCCGTCACCCATTGCAAGGATTACAGTAGCACCACCGCGCACAATGTCACCACCCGCATATATGAACGGAATTGATGACTGCATGTTCTCGTTTACGGCAATAGTGTTCTTGCGACCGAGCTCAAGACCCTCTACCGATGTAGGAACAAGCGGGTTAGGAGCGACACCCACAGAGACAATAGCCATGTCGATGTCGATAGTTTCGATAGCACCCTCTACAGGAACCGGCGAACGACGGCCCGAAGCATCAGGCTCGCCAAGCTCCATCTTCTGCAGTACAATCTGCTTTACGCAACCCTTCTCATCGGCGATATATTCGATGGGGTTATGCAGAGTAAGGAACTCCACACCCTCCTCCTTGGCATGCTTTACCTCCTCGAGGCGGGCAGGCATCTCGGCCTCGCTACGACGGTAGATAATCATCGCACGCTCGGCACCCAGACGGAGCGCTGTACGCACAGAGTCCATGGCCGTGTTACCGCCACCGATGACAGCCACACGCTTGCCTATGTGCATTGGAGTGTCAGTCTCAGGGTTAGAAGCATCCATGAGGTTCACACGTGTAAGATACTCGTTCGATGACAATATGTTGATAGAGTTCTCGCCAGGTATATTCATGAAATTAGGCAGACCGGCACCCGATGCCACGAAGACACCCTGATAGCCCTCATCCTGCAACTGACGGATAGAGATTGTCTTGCCCACAACGCAATCCTTGATGAACTCGACACCCATTGCACGCAGATTCTCAATCTCGTGCTCAACAATAGAGTTTGGCAAACGGAACTCAGGAATACCATACTTTAGTACACCGCCAATCTCATGCAGTGCCTCGAAGACTGTAACGCTGTAACCGAGCTTTGCCATGTCGCCTGCAAACGAGAGACCTGCAGGACCCGAGCCCACGACAGCCACCTTCTTGCCGTTCGATGCAGCCACATGTGGAGCCGGCATCTCGCCGCTCTCGCGTGCATAGTCGGCAGCGAAACGCTCAAGCGCACCGATAGCGACAGCCTTGTGCCCCATTTTCAGATGTATACACTGACTCTCGCACTGCTTCTCCTGCGGACACACACGACCGCAGACAGCGGGCAGTGAGCTTGTCATCTTGAGCACCTGGGCAGCCTTAACGAACTCTCCACGCTCGATATTCTTTATGAATGAAGGTATTTTGATGCTTACCGGACATCCTTCCATACAAGCCGGCTTCGGACAGTCAAGACAACGCTGCGCCTCTACAAGAGCCATCTCCTTTGTAAGGCCTGTGTTCACCTCCTCGCGCAACTTTGTCGCACGGTAAGCCGGTTCGAGCTCGGGCATCGGACAGCGCTCGATAGCTGTACGCTCCTTCGGTTTCATCTTGTTACGGAGCTCTACGCGCCATGCTGCATCACGGTTGGTAAGGTCATCGCAATCGCTTGCACACTCAAAGGTTTCCAGTTTCTCGAGTTCGTGCGCCTCCTCAGTCTTGAAAGAGCCGAGACGCTGCATCATGCCGTCGAAGTCAACCTGATGACCGTCGAACTCAGGACCGTCAACACAAACGAACTTAGTCTTACCGCCGACAGTGACACGGCAGGCACCGCACATACCGGTACCGTCCACCATGATAGTGTTCAGCGATACGACCGTAGGAATCTCATACTGCTTTGTGAGTTTGCACACGAACTTCATCATTATCGCAGGACCGATAGCCACACAGTGGTCCACCTTCTCGCGCTTGATTACACGCTCGATACCCTCGGTGACAAGACCCTTGTCGCCGTATGAACCGTCATCTGTCATGATGATGACCTCATCGGACACCTCACGAACCTCCTTCTCAAGGATGATAAGGTCCTTAGAGCGGCCCGCAAGCACTGAGATGACGCGGTTACCCGCCTTCTTCAATGCAGCGGCTATAGGCAACATGGGCGCAACACCCACACCTCCGCCGGCACATACTACAGTACCGAAATTCTCGATGTGGGTAGCCTGACCAAGCGGACCTACGACATCGGTAATATAATCGCCCTCGTTAAGGTCGCATACGCGGCTTGAGCTAAGACCCACCTTCTGGATAACCAGAGTGATGAGACCTTTTTCAGGGTCGGCATGAGCGATTGTGAGCGGAATGCGCTCTCCCTTCTCGCCAACGCGGAGAATCACGAAGTTACCGGCTCTGTATGCCTTTGCGATAAGCGGAGCCTCTACACGCAGACGGAAAACCTTTTCCGAAAACTGCTCTTTTGAAACTATCTTGAACATAGTTAATGTTTTAGCCTATTAAAGTTATAGTGTAACGCAACAGTACCACAATCTTTATAAAAGTTCATTACGCCTTACCGCGTAACGCAGTAGGTACCTTTTACCTATTTAATTATAAAGTTCTATAAAAAGTGCAGATGCAAGGCTTGCGAAGTTTTTGGAAATGGAAGTTTAGTGAACCTAAATGACCATTTACAAAAATGAGCGTAACGCAGCAGATGCCTTTTTAGAAAACTTTATTTTAGTCTATGATCTCGAAACCACAATACGGTACCAGTGCCTTCGGAATACGTATACCCTCGGGAGTCTGGTTGTTCTCAAGGAGAGCCGCAACTATGCGTGGAAGAGCAAGAGCCGAACCATTGAGAGTGTGGCAAAGCTCGGTCTTCTTGTCGGCATTGCGGTAACGGCACTTCAGGCGGTTAGCCTGATAGCTGTCGAAGTTAGATACAGAAGAAACTTCAAGCCAGCGCTGCTGAGCCTCGGAATATACCTCGAAGTCAAAGCAGAGAGCAGCTGTGAAGCTCATGTCGCCGCCACAGAGACGGAGGATGCGGTATGGAAGTTCAAGCTTCTGCAAAAGACCCTCGACATGCTCGAGCATCTCTTTATGCGACTCCTTGCTGTGCTCGGGAGTATCAATGCGGACAATCTCGACCTTGGAGAACTCGTGCAGACGGTTTAGTCCACGTACATCCTTGCCGTAAGAACCTGCCTCACGACGGAAGCACTGTGTATATGCGCAGTTCTTGATTGGGAGCTGCTTCTCATCGAGGATGACATCGCGGTAGATATTTGTTACAGGAACCTCGGCTGTAGGAATGAGATATAGGTCATCAAGGTCGCAGTGATACATCTGACCCTCCTTGTCGGGGAGCTGTCCTGTACCGTAGCCTGATGCTGCGTTCACTACTGTAGGAGGCATAATCTCTACATAGCCGGCCTTGCGTGCCTCATCAAGGAAGAAGTTGATGAGCGCGCGCTGGAGCTGCGCACCCTTGCCCTTGTATACAGGGAAACCTGCACCGGTAATCTTCACACCAAGGTCAAAGTCTATAAGGTCGTATTTCTTTGCGAGTTCCCAGTGTGGGAGAGCATTCTCGGGAAGTACAGTCTCCATTCCGCCGGTCTTCTCAACCACATTATCCTCGGCCGCAACGCCTTCGGGAACCTCATCATAAGGGATGTTAGGGATAGTATAGAGCAACTGCTGCAACTCATCGGCAGCAGAGTCCATCTTCTCCTGCAATTCAGCAGCCTTTGTCTTGAGGACAGCAACCTCTGCCTTCACGGCATTTGCACCCTCAACATCCTGGGCTTTCATAAGCTGACCCACCTTTGCCGCAAGCAGCTTGTTCTGTGCAAGGACATTGTCAAGCTCCTGCTGTGCAGCACGGCGGGCCTTGTCTACATCAAGGACCTTCTCGATAGTCTCCTTTGCATTCTTGAAATGTTTTTTCTCCAAGCCTTTAAGAACCTTCTCGGTCTCCTGGCTAATCTGTTTTAGTGTTAGCATAATGTATTTTGTTTTAGTATATTCCCCAATCTGTCATTGCCCAAAGGCAATAATTACAAATGTACAACTATTTTTTTGTTATTTAATAGCATAATGGCAAAAAGATTGTATAATTTTAAGACAAATGAAGGCTCAGTAGAAATTTCGTGTGGACGAAATAACTCAACTAAATAAAACTGTTATTCCTTGGTTTGTTTTACCCTTAATCTGTTGTCGTTTATTCTTCTTGTTGTCGTTCTTGCTGTACTTTTTGACGCAAAAAGTACCAAA
>JAFXGX010000063.1 GCA_017536695.1 Bacteroidaceae bacterium
AGTTATGCAAATCTGGGTTATAGCTTTGTAAGAGACCTTGGCCCCGGTGAAATAGTACAGATGAGCGCAGACGGTGTCCGTGAAGTTACTCCTCCGGGATGCCGTAAGCAGGTATGCTCCTTCCTTTGGGTTTATTACGGCTATCCTTCGGCATGGTATGAAGGTATCAATGTAGAGGATGCACGATACGAAAGCGGTGCTGCAATGGCACGACACGATGCTGACCTTGAGATTGACTATGCGGCAGGTATTCCTGATTCAGGTGTCGGACATGCCATAGGCTATGCCAACCAGAAGGTTGTACCCTACAAGAGACCGTTTGTGAAATATACTCCGACCTGGCCACGAAGTTTCATGCCTCAGAACCAGAAGATGAGAGATTTGGTTGCCAAAATGAAGCTTCTTCCGAATGAAAAACTGACTTATGGCAAGCGAGTGGTATTCATGGACGACTCCATTGTAAGAGGTACACAATTGAAAGACAATATAGTGAAACTTCACGATACAGGTATCAAGGAAATACACATGCGTATAGCATGCCCGCCTTTGATTTTCCCTTGTCGATTCTTGAACTTCTCTACATCCCGTAGCACTTACGACCTCTATGCCCGCAGAATTATCAGAGATATGGAGGGTGTCGATAATCTTACGGATGAAACATGTATGAAATATGTCAATCCGGATGGTGAGAAACATAAGGAAATGGTAGAAATCATGCGCAAGCATCTGCAACTCACATCACTCAAGTTCCAACGTCTTGATGACCTTGTAAATGCAATCGGACTACCGAAATGCGAGTTGTGTACCCATTGTTGGGACAACAGCAGTTATACTGAATAAATATAAGAATCCATTTAAATTTTAAATATATGAGAGCACTTATCAGCGTCAGCGACAAGACCGGTGTCGTGGAATTTGCACAGCAACTCCGTTCTTTGGGCTGGGAGATTATTGCCACAGGTGGTACTATGAAACTTTTGCGTGACAGTAATGTGGAGGTTATCAACATCAGTGATGTAACAGGATTTCCTGAAATCTGTGACGGACGTGTAAAGACACTGCATCCGAAGGTGCATGGCGGATTGCTTGCCCGCAGGGATGATGAAAGCCATCTTCAGGCACTGAAAGACAACGGCATTGAATTTATAGATATGGTGTGTGTAAACCTCTATCCGTTCCGTCAGACTATTGCCAAACCGGATGTTACCATGGAAGATGCCATAGAAAACATTGACATCGGCGGTCCTTCTATGCTCCGCTCGGCTGCCAAGAACTATAAGGATGTGACTGTAGTTTGCGATCCGGCGGATTATGCGACCATTATCGAAGAAATAAAAGAGGGCGGGAATACAACTGTAGGAACCCGTTTGCAACTTTCGGCAAAGGCATATACACATACTGCCGAATATGATTCAATGATCGCTACTTATATGCGTAAGGCTGCAGGATTGAACGAAAAGCTTTTCCTGGAGTTCGATCTGGTACAAGGTTTGCGTTATGGCGAGAATCCTCATCAGCAAGCCAAATTCTACGGCTTTGCCGACTCCGGCTCTTACTCATTGGTCAATGCCAGGCAGTTGAACGGCAAGGAACTCTCATACAATAATATTCAGGATGCCAATGCGGCCCTTTGTATCGTGAGAGAGTTTGACGAGCCGTTCTGTGTGGGCTTGAAGCACATGAATCCTTGCGGTGCGGCCATAGGTACGGATGTGGTAGATGCATGGACCAAGGCATACGAAGCCGACAAGGTAAGTATCTTTGGAGGTATTGTTGCTGTAAATCGTGAGGTTACTCGTGAGGCTGCTGAATTGATGAAGCCTGTTTTCTTGGAAATCATCATGGCTCCTTCCTTCTCCGAAGGTGCTTTGGAAGTATTTTGCACCAAGAAGAACCTCCGTCTCTTGCAGGTGGACATGACAAAGGATGAACGTGTCGTGAACCAGTATGTAAGTGTGAACGGTGGTCTGCTCGTTCAGGATTTGGATAAGTCTACTGCTGAAGTGACTGCTGAAATGTGTGTCACCGAAACAAAACCGACTGCCGGACAGGTGATTGACCTTAACTTTGGCTGGAGAATTGTGAAGCACGTTAAATCCAATGCTATCGTGGTGGTGAAAGAGGGCAAGACTGTAGGTGTGGGTGCAGGCCAGATGAATCGTGTGGGTTCTGCTGAAATCGCCCTGAAGCAGGCTGCAGCTGCAGGATACACGGAAGGATTGGTGTTGGCTTCGGACGGTTTCTTCCCGTTTGACGATACAGTTACTTTGGCTTCTCAATATGGTGTTACGGCTATTGTCCAACCGGGTGGTAGTGTTCGTGACGAGGATTCAGTCAAGAAAGCCAATGAATACGGAATAACCATGTTGTGTACCGGCATGCGCCACTTTAAACATTGAGAAACTTTTCCCATATACCCGATCAAAATATCATAGCTGCAGCGGCTGATAAGGCATTGGGTACTGAGGAATTCATGGACATTACACTATATAACAGAATTGAGGCGCACCGCGGTGCGCCTCAATTCTGTTATAGACATGTTATTACTCTCTTGTCTCTTTCAGTTTCTCGCCTATCTCCCTCATACGCTTTGTGGTAAGCGGATAGATAAAGATGAATAATGCCGATATGCCGGCTACGGCAGCAGGAATCCAGCTCATGAGCAGTCTTATTCCCTCTATTGCATCTGCTGTCTGCACGGCACCCTCATCGGTGTTGAAACCGAAGGCTGCAAGAATCCACATCACTGCCGATGCACCGAAGGCTCCGCCGAACTTCTGGGCCATTGATGATGATGAGAAGATGAGGCCTGTAGATGCGGTCTTGAACTTGAGCTCGGCATAGTCAGAGATATCGGCATACATGCTCCAAACGAGCGGTGAGACGATACCTGTGAGAATACATACGAGAATCTGCAATACAAGAAGTGTCCAGTATGCTCCGTTGCCGCTTGTAGGTACATAATAGAATGCGATGCACAGTGCAATTAGTGCAAATAGCGACCACAGGAATGTGCCTTTCTTGCCAAGCTTGAATGTGATTGGTGTTGCAACGGCTACTCCAATCATGTTTGCCACCTCGCCCACGGCAAGGAATATGCCGGCGTAGAACATGAAGTCGATGGAGAATATCGACAGGCTCGCGTCCTTTGCAATGAGTGTTGCAAAGTAGAACGGTATTACTGAGTAACGTATGGCGTTGAAGAAGTTGAAGAAGAGTACGCCGCCAAGGAGTATCCACCATGGACCGTTGTGCAGCAGTGAACCGAGGTCGTCGCCTATGCTTGTTGTCTTTGGCGATGTCTTCACTCTCTCCTTTGTCATGGCGAATGTGAGCACGAAGAATATTACGCACGCCACACCCACTACAATCATTCCGTACTGCCATGCATCGGGGTCGAGTGTCATCTCACCGCTTGTGCCTGCGAAGAAGTTGCAAAGAGGTTCCCATAATGCGAGCACGATGAATGAACCGCCGTAGGCAAAGAACATGCGGAATGATGAGAACACGGTCTTCTCGTCGCTGTCCTCTGTTATAACACCCAGCATTGAGCCGTAAGGTACGTTGATGGCTGTGTACACGGTCATCATAAGGATGTATGTCACGAATGCCCACACGGTATTGCCTGTTTCACCGAGGTTTGGCTTGGTGAACAGCAGCACGCCGGCTACCGCAAACGGAACGGCTATCCACAGGAGGTATGGTCTGTATTTACCCCATTTTGTGTTTGTGCGGTCGGCAATGATACCCATCATGGGGTCGGAAACGGCGTCCCAGATACGGGTAACCAGCATGAGGATTGCAGTCGTTCCCAGGTCGAGTTTGAATACCATTGCATAGAACACCGGAAGATAAGCACTGAAAATCTTCCAGAACATTGAAGAGGCCATGTCACCGAATCCATAGCCGATTTTTTCTTTTAAAGTTGCCATTGTCTTGTTTTATATTGTTTCTTTTTAGTTTCAATTCACTTTCTCTGTCATTCTGAACGTATGTGAAGAATCTCTGTCAATGCGGCTCTTGAGATCCCTCGTCGCTTTGCTCGCTCGGGATGACAATGTGCGCTGCTGTTTTGTGCAGTCACAACGGCACTGCCCCTACGGTTAGGGTGCATCCTCTTTGTCATATCGACCATACCTTAATGAAATAATCAAAAGAGGTTTTCGATGAGCAACGCGAATAACGTATGTGAGATATCTCAAACTCCATTGTTTTGCATGATATTCGCGTTTCTGGAGATTCTTCGCTTCGTTACTCTCCGCTCCAGAATGACAAT
>JAFXGX010000004.1 GCA_017536695.1 Bacteroidaceae bacterium
AAAGGAAACTGCCTGGACAATGCCATGATGGAGAACTTCTTTGGACTTATGAAGTCAGAGTTGCTATATTTGCAGGAGTGGGACAGCGTAGAGCAGTTCGCGAAGGAACTGGTCAAGTACATACGCTACTACAATAATGATAGAATCAAACTTAGGCTAAATGGAAAAAGCCCGGTGCAATACCGAGCTTTATTCCAATCTAAGAAGGCTTCTTAATAATGTTAAACCGTCCAACTTTTGGGGGTCACATCAACCTCGCCCCCTTCTTAAATAAGATTATATCAAAAGTTACTTTACAAGTACCTTTTTATTCTTGGCCATTGACGCGCTTTTCTTTCGTGACCCGCACGGTGTCAACTAAACTCCCTCCCCCTTCGGGGACTCCCTCTATTATTATAAACAGAGGGAGAGTTCTGCTTCGCGTGCCCAATCACTGAAAAGCTCGCCGACAGCAAAAAGTTACTTTACAAGTACCTTATTTATGTGAAGAGAGGGCAACCCTTGGGATTACCCTCCCTTGTTAGTTTGCCGTTGGCTCGCTTTTCTTTCGTGACCCGCACGGCACCAGTTAAACCGGTGCTGCGTGCGACCAATCACTGAAAAGCTCGCCGATAGCAAAAAGTTACTTTACAAGTACCTTTTTGCCATTGACAATGTAAAGACCTGGAGTAGTAATCTGCTCAATCTTGCGGCCATGGACATCATAGGTACCCTTGACAGCTGAATCTGAATTTACATTCAGGATTCCAGTGGGAACAGCCACTTCAAGCATTACATCGATAATCTGACCGCCGTTAGCCTTGAAGTCACCGAACTTGCCGTCAGCATCACCT
The DNA here is from genome assembly GCA_017536695.1 of Bacteroidaceae bacterium. Taxonomy (GTDB): domain Bacteria; phylum Bacteroidota; class Bacteroidia; order Bacteroidales; family Bacteroidaceae; genus HGM04593. Next base: position 834 of record JAFXGX010000004.1, read on the forward strand.
GCAGGGTCGATGTTACACCAATCCTGCTTAACGCGCATGCGGTATGTACCTGCTGTCTCAGGAGCATTGAATGCAGGAACTGCAGGTGTGTTACGGTCGTTTCCTGTAATCACTGTACCTTTGCTGTTCCAGCCACTCTCGTCGCTTGCACTGTCATTATTGTAGAATGAGTATGCTACAAGGTCCCCGGCAGGAGCCCACTCGCTACCCTCGGCAATGCTTGCTGTGAAACCGTCACCGTCAAAGTCAATGAACACATACTGATGAATCCAAGAACCGGCCTTGTTGAATGAGATTGTAAGTTCCTCACCTACCTCAACCTTGAACAAGGCAACAGCGGTAGCATTGGTATAATCCTGTGTCTGCTCATCATCTGTGAGAGTATAGCTGTTCTCGCCCGAAGCACCGGTAAGAGTGAATCCCTTGATTGCACGGTCTGTCCTTGTTTTTGTGCCGGTGTATCTTGGCTCATATACGTCAAATTCCTCAACAACAACAGTTACAGAACCACTGAAAGCATCACCTACAGCAACACCCTTTACAACACCTTCCGGGATAACAAGAGTGTACTCTCCTGGGGTTGTCACTTCAGAGGCCAGTGTAACTGTCAACACCTTGCCTTCGACGCTGTATGTTGCAGCAACAACCTTTTCCCCGTTTGCATCATTTAAGAGAACCTCGGCACCTGTAGCGGCATCTTCTACTTCCTTATTGAATTCAACCTCAATGGTTGAAAGAGAGTAAATATCTTCGCTTGGAGTAACAGAAGTGACCTTTATAGGTTCTGGAGCAGTCACAACCAATGCAAGTTCTCCTGAATAGGCCTTGTCATCGCTATTGCGTACAATAACGCCCTCGGGAATAACAAGGAGATAATTGCCCGGTGTGCTTACCTTATTTGCCAAAGTAACTGTAACAGTTGAACCCTTTACCTCATATGCAGCCTCTGCTACAACATTCTCTTTTGCTTCGTCATAGAGAGCAATCACAGCCTCAGCACCCTCGACAGCCTTGACATCAAAATTGAACTCAAGTTTAACGCTGCTGATAGACTCCGCCTTTTTAGGACTATAGTTTACAACCTCGAAAGGGACCTGTGCAGGGTCGGCATTCACACCGTCGAATGCAAATACTGTGCTACCCGGGAGAGTAACTGTCAGCTGCTGGTCGATGTCGATTGCTGTACCCTCGGTCAAGCCCTCGAGAGCATCCTGTACCTTGAATGACTTGGTAAGGATTATTGCGCCTGTGATATTTGCAGGAATCTCAAGAGCCTCGCGCAGTGTAAAGGTATATGTCAATGCACTGTTGCCGCCGTTGCGCAGAGCAAGAGTAGCCTTCGCGCCGTTCCATGATGCCCAGCCGTAAACCTCCTGCTTGCTGCCGTTCCAAGGACTGCCGCCTACCCAGTGAGCATCGGGCAATACATCGGCATTCTTCTTCTGCCAAGCAACACACTCAGCTACATCCTCCCAAAGCTTACCGTTATTGATTGTGTTCATCAGGTTGCAGTTGGTGTAAAGCTCAACAATACCCGAACCGCAAACGAATGCGCAACGGAGCTCGCGGAGAACAGCATTGTAGTCTCTTGAATCGCTTGCCGGAGGACCATCCTCAGAAAGGATGAATCCGTGAGTCATCAATGTGTTGATTGGGCAGATTGGAGAGTTCTGTACATAGTTCTGATAAACCAGACGGTCGCGGTATGTAATCCAGTTCTCGCGGTTGATGCTGTTGTTGCCGATACGGTCGTGGTCGTTCTCCTGACGCCATGTAGCATCGGAAATCTGATACCAGAACGGAGAAGCCCATGTACCTACGGTAGTGTTGAAGAAGATATCCTCGCGCATGTTCTCACGAACGTACTGCTCAAGACGGATGATACCCTCGGCATTCTCGTTACCGGTGTCGCCTGCATCGGGACCTACAGCAGAGAACTGACCTGAGATACCGTCGAACTTGAAGAATACATAGTTATCGGTCTCGGGGTTGAAACCCTCTACACCGTCCTGCTGGCATACGAGGTTGTTTGCTGCAGCAAGGTATGTCTCATAGTAAGCAGGGTTAGAGAGCTGCATGCCACCCTTGCCGCTCCAATACTGGCGACGGTAGTTACCGCTCTGGCCATAACCGCCTACAGGGCCCAGCCAAGCACCGATACCGGCGTTCATCTCCTTGGCCAAGGTAGACATATCGCGCATCTCGTTGGGGAAGCCGCTGTGGAATGTCCAAGGGCCGTAGTTGTCCCAACCGTCATCGATTACAAAGGCTGCAATGCCTTCGCCGTACTTGTCAAAATATTTCTCCTTCCACTGTCTCATTACACCAAGAATATCCTCGGCAGTAAAGTTTGTATGCTCGCTGCCGGGAGCCGCGTTATTGCGGTTGATGTTGAGCTCGTACCAGCTGTTATAGTGTGGGAATGTTCTCCAGGGCACTGCACGCTCGCGCTCGCTGTACGCAAGGAATGAACGACGCTTCTGTGTCTCGCGGATATTAGCATTGCTCTGTGTACCGTCCTGTGCAACAAGACCCACAACAGAAGCTACCTTCCATGTGTCGCCTGCTGCAAGTGTAGTGTTACGGCTCCAGAGACCCTGGATACCAACGATTGCAGTGTTGATTACAGCACCTTCCTTGGCTGTGTAGATATCGACAGTCATTGTACTTGACGCATCGATAGACTCGGTCTTGTTCTCTACGAACACACGCACAGCAAATGTACCGTCATAAGGAGCATTAAATGTAAATGTATTGTTGCTGTGCTGACCGCCTGAATAACCGCTGTGGTAGTCAACTGCAGCAATAGCACCGTTGCCGTCGAGCAATACGGCGCCGCCAAAGTTCAGACGGTGGCTGCCGCTTGTGTACTTCACAATGATTGATACCTTCTGACCCTCCTTCAAAGCAACGTTCTGCATATCATATGCGTAGACGTTAGGATAGTTCGCACCTGTAGCCTCCTCAACACGCTTTGGAACATCCTCCGCAGCAACCTGTGTCCAAGAAGAAGCTGTGAGAGAAGCAGTCTTTGTCTCAGTAAGGTTCCAGGCATCCTCTTCGCCCGAAGCCTCGCCCACAGTGTTGTATGCAGTAGGAGTCTCAAGACCTGCGAAAATCTTGTCGCTCATGAGCACTGCACCACGTGTGTTGCCCACAACCTTCGGAGCTGAACCGGCAGCCTCTGTATCGACATTGTAAATCATTGGGATTACATTGTACATGTCAACAGCGTCAACACCGGTGAGTTCCATCTCGGTACGCAGATAGTGGCTGCCGTCGCGCAGTACCGCACGCCATACAATCTCAATCTTTGTCTCCTTGTATGTGTACTCATAGTTTGCTACAAGCTGAACGCCGGCAAAGTGCTCTGCACCGCCAATGGCAGATGCATTGGCTGCAAGAGTCTCTGTCTTGACATCCATGAGTGTCATTGCCGAAGCAGGAACATTGTCACCGCTGCCGAATGCAACTGTGAAAGGCTCGGTACCTGCAACAAGGTCCATAGCCTTAGAACCTGCAAAGTAAAGGGCATTGCCCACCTTCATGTAGCTTGCTGCGAGGACATTGTTGCTGAGTGTGTAAACACCGTCGGTCTCATCCATCTTTGCAACACCCACATCCTCCTGCTGCTTGGGATAAACCCACGCATTTACATATGTCTCGCTATCGGCCTGTACAGGGAGTGTAGCAACGTTCACTGTAATGGTGTTGTTCACATCATCAACAGAAACAACTGCGAACTTACCTTCGGGAGCAGTTACAGAAGTCTTGTTCTTGTCAAGAGAGCCCTCTACTGTGATTGTAGAACCGTTGGCATACTCTTTGCCATCAATAGTGAGTGTAACACCTTCGGGGACACTGATTGTATAAGTGCGCTCAACAATCACAGACTCCGTTAATGTATAACGGCTGCCGCCATCCTTTGCACCGTTGTCGGTCCATAGGCCGAGTGTAGTACCACCGTTGGCAGAAACACCCTGATACCAGTTCAGGTAGATTGCCTGTGCCGAACCGGCAGTTGTGTAAGGCTGAATCTGGTAGTTGTCATCAGAGTAGTTGTCTACCTTGAAATAGGCACCGTCAACTCTTGAATCGCTAAGAGTTACAAAACCCTTCTTTGAACTGTAGCTCGCAGCCTTTGTGTAGCCGAGCCACTTCTTTGCACTGTGGCTGTAGATGTAGTACGCACCATCGACGCCGTCTACTGCGTAGAAAGCAAAGAGGCCATTCTCATCTGTAGCCGGAGCGGTTGTGGGGCCTACATAGGCACCGTTACCGTTCACCATTGTGTAGACATGCTCCGGCTTGCCGTCCGTTGGCAATGTTGTCGAAGCTGTCAACTTGTCGGCGTATGCCTGTGTCGAGACAAACAGAGCCGCCAACAATAAAGAGAAAATCTTCTTCATAGGTAAAACATTTAAGGTTAGTATTATTTGGTTATTTATTAAGCATGCAAGGCTGTGTCCGTAAAGACACAGCCTGACGTTCCTATAACTAATATTAATGATAATTCACTATCATTCATTTTCACATACAAGGTATCTTATTGAGCTACCTTGTTTACGGTTTATGAGATTTTTCGCTTCACTCAAAATGACAGGTCCGCTGAAACAAAGTGGATTTGTGTAATAAAACCACACTGCGCGTGACCCATTGCTAAAAGGCTCGCGATAGGTTGATTTGTGGATTACTGCCACAGGTTGCCCCATTGACTCGCCTTTTTTATCGCAACCCGCGCGGTTCCCCGGGCTCTCCCTCTTTTGAAAACTCCTCCACCGCAAGCGGTCCCACGGACTCTCCCTCTTTTCAAAGAGGATAAAGTTGCGAGTAAGTGAGTGTAATGCAAACTGGTTTGTAATTACACAACGAACGGAAGCAACTTCGCTAAAGGCAAATACGGCGAAGCCGGGAGGGAGTTTACCTGCACTACGCGCGACCCGTTGCTAAAAGGCTCGCGATAGGTTGATTTGTGGATTAGTTCCACAGGTTGCCCCATTGACGGCCGTTGTCCTTACCGAGCTGCGCGTTTGGATCAGAGGTATCTACTGTCTGATTACTGTCACCTATCTTCAATGAAGCTGCAAGCATCTGTGCTGCCTCGATATTTACCTCTGTCATCAGAGGAGATACATATGTCTTCTTCATATTATTGTATAATTATTTTCCTGTTATATTTTTTTGACAGAAGAACAGAAGGACAAAAGATTGCAAAATGCAGATTCTCGTGAAACCGGGCAACGGTGCCGTTGCAATGCACGCTGTGAATTTTTATAAAACAGATTTAATGAAGCTGCACACAAACTGCTTGCGTGCAGTTCACTAAATTTGTTTTATTATAGGTTTCGCGCCATAGGGCTTATGTTCTTATGTACTTATGTCTAAATTCTTTTTACACGTATTAGCGAACGAGTTTCTTTACACCGTTTACAATGTAAATACCCGGCTCAGTAATTGTCTCAACACGACGGCCTGTAAGGTCGTAGATTTCTGATTTCTCATTTCTGATTTCTACCTTCTCAACGCCTGTTGTGCCCTCGCCGAAACGGAAGCTGTAAGAAGCAGCACCACTTGCAACGCTTGCAGGCAAATATGCCTTATTAGCGTTGTTCAACCACTTGCCGTCAGTCATCTTTGCCTTGTAAAGGCCAACACCGTCAACGTTGCCAAGAACATATGCATCGCCGGCCACATATTCATCAGTTACTGAACCCTTCAAGAGGTTGCCTTCTACGTCAGCTGTTGCTACATCTGTCAGAATCCAGAATTTGTATGCGCCCTCGGCTGCCTTAAGAATAACACCTGTCTCAGCAGGAAGAACGCCCGTTACCTGTGTCAAAGTCACCCAACCGTCGTTTACTGCTGTAACGGTGTAAGCCTCAACATTTGCAGGAACTGCTACAGAAACTCCGGCATATAGTGTTGCATAACCGGCAGCAGAAACTGATACTTCATGGTACATAGGCAACTCAGCCTCGGGAACGAACTTGTAGAGCTGAACAGGCTCGCCGTACGATTCATTATAATAGCGGAAGCGCAAAAATGTTTCGCCTGAGTTAAATCGGAGGTAGCGACCCGAAACAATTGCAATGCCCTCAGTTGAGAACTCAATTGTATTCAGCTGTTCTGTAGCGTCAAAGTTAAGAGCATTGTCATTGCTTTTGCCGGAAATGTATCCACCAGCTGTCTTTACTGAATAACCGCCTTCCATTGCTGCAATTGTAACAGCAACTGCATTAACCTCGCTGCTTGCCTCAATTACAGTACCGTCGGTGATGGCTGCAACATAACCGTTGTTCTCGTCCTTGCCATTGAACACGTATGCATCGGTACCATTCTCGTAAACAACAAGATACTTGCCACTCCAATCTGCAGGCTCAGATGTTACCTTTACATAACTACCCTTCTCAATTACGCTGTATGTTGCAGACGCTATTTCACTAGCGATGTCGTTAACCACTGCAATTGCCTTTACAGTTGTTGTTGCTGAGATAGTGAACGCACCTGAATAAGGAGTGCTCTCCTCTGTTGGGTCATTGCCATCCAGTGTGTAGTAGATGTCAGCCCCCTCGGCTGCTGTGATTGACACCTCAAGTGAGCCCTCAAACTCTGTTACATCGGGAGAGATGACTGGTTTTTCGGGTCTTGCAGCTGCTGCCTCAGCGTCCCAATAGATGCTGATGCTTGTCAAGTACATAGCACTGCTTGCAGAACGCATGCCAATGTATTCATAATCGCCCTCGATTACAAGTTCTGTTGAGGTACCGCAAACAATTGTGCCAAGCAATGTACCCTGCTTAGAGTTGTCGTACAAATCAGTTGGAGCGTTGTATGCGCTGTTCTTTCCATAGATGTTCAGTGTACGGCCAGCGCTTGTACCGCTCTGCCACTCAACAGCAACCTTCCTTACCTTACCGCCTGAAGCAGTTGTTATAACGCCTGAATTGTTGTTGTTTGAACGCAACTGGATTGCGTCGTTTCCACCTGCTGACTGACCTGCATACACCGCGTCAGATGTCACAGTCTTGCCGCTCCATGATGAATAACTTGTACCTGAAATTCCTGTCAGTTCGCGGTTGAGCACGTCAATAACAGCACCTTCAATCACAACTGTCTTTGAATATTTTGCTGTTTCAACTTCACTTGCAACACCATTAACTACAGCAATTGCCTTTACAGTTGTTGTTGCTGAGATAGTGAACGCACCTGAATAAGGAGTGCTCTCCTCTGTTGGGTCATTGCCATCCAGTGTGTAGTAGATGTCGCCGTCCTCAGCCTCAATTGAAACCTCAAGGCTCTCCTCGAACGTGTCATCAGCAGCCGATATTACAGGCTTATTAGGCATAACGGTGTACACATATTCAGCCTCAACACTCTCTTCGCCGCAAGTTGACACAACACTCAATGTCATTACACCGGCAACGTCTGCTGTAATTGTTTCTACAGCCTCTGTTATTTCAGTAAATTCATCACTGTTGTATATAGCATATTTAACAGTGTTTCCCGCTGCGGGAGTGATTGTTATCTCTGTGCCAAGAGCAATTTTTGCACCGTCCTTTACGCTTACAGCAGGAAGAGTTGCTACAGGAGCCTCAGGTTCTGGTGTTTCGCCACCGCCTGTGGTATAAGTGACAGTGATTGACTTTACACGAACCTGCGCAGTCAACTTTTCAATTGTGAAAGATGTTGAATTAGGCTCAACTGTAACTTCGCTTCCTGACGCCGTAGCAGCATCACCTATAGAATTCTTGAGTTCTGTCGCATATGAAGAACCACTACAAACGAAAACAATCTTGGTCATTGTGTTAGCGTGCTCTACAATCACCTCTGATTTAGCATACAAACGCACTGGGTTTGAGTAATTAGCAACATTTGTTGTAGAAGAAGCCTTGTTGTTGGTAAATGTGATACCATTCTGCTCCCACACCTGCTGTGTCGTGGAGAACGATGTGCGCTGAGCGGTGCTAGCAAAAGAGAGTGTAGCAGTCTCCTGCGCCTGTACCCCTGCAAATGCAAAGAGCACAGCAAAAATTGAAAGTAAAAATTTTTTCATAATAATTAAATTTATTTTGTTTTGTGAATTTTCTACATGCTCCCCTCGGTCTTCAAAAAGAAGTTTTGAATCCACCTCCCCTCGACTGCGAGTGGAGGAGTTTTCAGTCTCCTATTAGGAGTTCCTAAATAATTTTCGCAAAGTTACCTCTTTAATATATATTAACCAAATTTTTCGCTGATGTTTGTTCACGCATTAACGTTTTAACATAAACGCGAAATTCTCCTTTACAGCATAGCCATAAAGAAGAACACGCAACACCGCAAGAATAAATAATTTAGCCAGAAGAACAAAAGAAGTCCGCAAGAACTCGATGCGGTGCCTTTTGTTCTTATGTACTTATGTCTAAAATAATATACTCAAGGGCGGGCCGACCCCGCCCCTACACGTTAAACACTAAACATTGACAGCACTCGCTGACCGCGACCTCCCCTACAGGGGAGGAGTTTTATCGCGCAACGGTTAGCAGCGGTAATTCCCTAAACCTCCGGCACTATCAAAAACACAGCAAACAACCGTTCAGACATCGGGAATAGGATAAAAGTTGTCTGAGCGGTGCATATTAGCGTTGCTGTTATTGCGTGGAAAGCGAGTTCTTTTATCCCCGATGTTTGAACGAAAAGTTGTTTGTGGCAAGCAACAGCCGGCCGAATGCTCGCCATGGCGGCATGAGCAGAAGGCTGTTGCGACTGTTTTTGCCAAGTGCCGGGACCTTTTGCATACTTTTCAGTCATGAAAAGTATGTGATAAAACGACAACAAGAAGAATACAAGACAACATGTCAAGGGTAAGTGGATGGCTGAATATAAGAACTGTTGATTAGCAATATAAGCCTAGGGCGGGCTGACCCCGCCCCTACGGAACCGATGTTGTAAACAACATTACACGTTAAACAATGAACATTGACAGCACTCGCTGACCGCGACCCACGCGGGATAAAACTCTCCCTCTGTTTATAGAGGGAGTACGGCTTTAGCCGGGAGGGAGTCCTTCGCGCGAGCAATCGCTGCTCGCACTGTCGATGTTGTAAACAACATTAAACGTTGCACGCTACACAATACACATTTTGGATACCCCTCCGGCTTAAAAGCCACCTCCCCTACAGGAGAGGAATTGCTTGTAGCAGAGAGCCAATAATTCGCATTGGTAATTCCAATAACAACCTGCCTGTTCTTTGGAAATTGCCATATTTTCCATTCCTCCGAAATTTGAACTATCACATCAAAGATAGTTTATCGCAATTATTTAGAATTCAATAAGTTCAAATCAATGTCAGGTACTATAACCTCCGTGAGCTTATCCTTTATAAGGAATCCCATATAAAGAGGTATTGTAAGAATCTCATCTTCACGACCTACATTATATTGCCCAAGTTTGATTGCATTGTTCAAGTGATAAACATTCTTATTTTTCAAGGCTGTTTTCAGACTCTTTGTTTTACCTGATTTCGCCTTGACTTCAAGTACAACACATTCACCCTTGAATCGTACAAGGAAGTCTAACTCAAGACCACTATCCTTGTGGAAGTAGTACAGCTTTTGACCTGACTTACAAAGAAAATCTGCCATGAGATTCTCGAATATAGCACCTTTATACCCAAGCAGATTGCCTTTTAGGATGTCTGCTTGAGTACCATAGTCAAGCATAGCTACGAGAAGTCCAATATCCGTAGTGTACAACTTAAAACAGTCCTTAATAGAATTACCCTCAAGTGGCAGTTCCGTAATCTGTGTATTATAACATCTCTTTGCAATACCTGCATCTTCAAGCCACTGAAGGCTACCTATATATTGAGAAGAGCGTCCTCCCTTGCGTACTATTGAATACTGGAATTTCTTGTTATCCTTGGCTAATTGCTTGGGGATTGACTCGAAGCATTCACGGATACGAGGTTTGTCTGCATCATCAGCATACTTGACCATATCCTCCTCGTATTCAGCAATAAGGTTACGCTGTACTTTGTATGTAAGCTCAATATTTTTGGTTTCAAGGAATGTGTTCACAACCTCCGGCAGACCTCCGACTATAACGTATCTGTACAACAATTCCATCATCACTTTGTGGATACCATCGGGAACTACCGTCTCATTTTCAAAACAGGCTTTCACAGAATCAATAACCATGTCGTTGATTCCATTTGCCCACAAGAACTCCTCAAAATCCAACGGATACATTTCAACCACGGTCTCATACCCGACAGGGATAGAGTCCCGGCCCTCCTCCGTTGTCTTGCCACTTTTACCATACCCCCTTACACCCAAAAGGGAACCGGTTGCTATAACATCAAAACGCCCATCTATTTGGAACGACTTTAATGCCGTTCTCGCCTCTCTACACTCCTGAATCTCATCAAGGATAATACAAGTCTTTCCGTTGATGAAACGACTGCCTGGTATCAAGGCTGATAAGTTAAGGATAATGGTATCGACATCTATATTGCCGGCAAATGCCGACTTTTTATCAGGTTCAAGAATGAAGTTCATATAAACCACACTCTCGTAATTCTCCTTTGCAAATTTTTGGACAATGTATGTCTTTCCGCATTGGCGAATACCTTTTATCACAAGTGGCTTCTTGGATCCAGAGGCTTTCCATTCAACCAAAACTGACTCAATTTTTCTTTTCAGCATCGTATTGCATTTTAGTTTGAGTACAAAAATACACTTTTTCAAGCGAATAATTAAGACTCAAACACACTTTTTCAAGCGAATAATTTAACATAACAACATTTTTTAGAGCGAATGGGCGGGTAAACACTACACATTGACAGCACTCGCTGACCGCGACCCACGCGGCATAAAACTCTCCCTCTGTTGGGAACTCCTCCACCGCAAGCGGTCCCCCTCCTCTATAAACAGAGGAGGAGTTGGAGTACGGCTTTAGCCGGGAGGGAGTTCACGCGGCGCTACGCGTAACCTATCGCTACGCACATTGTCGATTGCTCGTAGTAGCAGAGTTGCTAAAGCATATTCTGCTTTTTCAACTCCTCAGCAACTAAAAGCACCTCTTTGTACCACTCTTCGCCGAAGCGCTCTATGAGCGGTTCTTTCAGGAACTCATAGGCTCTGATGCCTTTGCGGCGGCCCTTGATGAAGGCACTGCTGCATACATCCCACTTATGCAGGTTGACACCGATGTAGTCGCCCACCTTACGCAAGCGCACGGGGTAGAGATAACATGATATCGGTTTGCGCCATGTGGTGCGCCCTTCGCGATACGCCTTGTCTATCAGGCATATGCAGTTACCGTTCTCATCACGCGACGCAAAGACGCAATCCTTGCCGTTCACGATAGATGTGACAAGGTCGCCGTCGCGGTCGTTATACACCACTCCTTGCTCCTCGACAACGGCACGAGCATCGGGAGTCATTTCGCCACCTACCACTTCATATGCCTCTTCGAGTTTCTCTACCTCATCCATAAGCACCGGCGCACCGGCATCGCCCTCAACGCAGCAAGCGCCCTTGCAGTGCGTGAAGTTACAGCAGAAATATTCCTGAAAGAGGTCGAAAGAGACTATTGTGTTTCCTATCTGTACCATATTGTTATTTTAAGTTTTAAATATTCAAACTCCCCCGCCCTACGGGCACCCCCTCTTTAAAAAGAGTGGGAGTTTTGGGAACAGCTATCCTCCTTGCGGAAAAGAGTGGGAGCTTAAAAAACAACTGTCCCTCTTTGCGAAAGAGGGACGAGCCGTTTACGGCGGAGGGAGTTCGATGTTTACCGAACAGCACCTCCAACGATATTTATTTTTAAATCAGCGACTTGCCTGTCATTTCCGCAGGCACCTCAAGACCCATGATATTGAGGATTGTAGGTGCTACGTCGGCGAGGATACCATTCTCGATGGTTGCGTTCTCCTTGTTTGTCACATACACGCAAGGAACAGGGTTCAATGAGTGTGCTGTGTTGGGAGAGCCATCGGCATTGACCGCGTTGTCGGCATTACCGTGGTCGGCAATGATGATTGACTCATAGCCATGGTTGCGGGCAGCCTCAATGACATCCTTCAAACATGCGTCGACAGCAAGAACAGCCTTCTCTATTGCGCTGTACACGCCTGTGTGACCGACCATGTCGCCGTTCGCGAAGTTTACCACGATGAAGTCGAACTTCTCGCTGTTAATCTCGTTGACAAGCTTCTCCTTAACCTCGTATGCGCTCATCTCGGGCTGCAGGTCATATGTGGCAACCTTTGGAGAAGGAACAAGGATACGCTCCTCGCCTTCGTACGGAGCCTCGCGACCACCATTGAAGAAGAATGTAACGTGTGCATACTTCTCGGTCTCGGCAATGTGGAGCTGTTTCATGCCCTGCTTTGCGATGTACTCGCCAAGAGTGTTCTCGACATTCTCCTTGTCGAAAAGGATATATACGCCTGTGAACTTTGCGTCGTACGGTGTCATGCAGTAGTACTGCAGACCGGGGATAGTGTGCATGCCCTCGGCAGGCATATCCTCCTGTGTGAGGACCACTGTAAGTTCCTTCGCACGGTCGTTGCGGTAGTTAAAGAAGATGACAGCATCGCCCTCGCCGATGCGGCCGTCGAAATTGCTGTTCACGATTGGCTTGATGAACTCATCGGTAACACCCTCCTCGTATGACTCCTTTACGGCAGCAACCATGTCGGCAGCCTTCTTGCCCTCGCCGCTGACAATGAGGTCATAGGCAATCTTCACGCGCTCCCAACGCTTGTCACGGTCCATAGCATAGTAACGACCGATGATTGAAGCGAGCTTCAGGTTCTTCTGTGTGAGCTGCTCGATGAAGCCTGCACCGCTCTTTGGGTCGGTGTCACGACCGTCCATGAAACAGTGTACGTAAGCCTCCTCGACACCCTGCTCTACAGCGAACTGGTACATGGCCTCGAGATGCTCGAGTGAACTGTGTACGCCACCGTCAGATGTCAAGCCCATGAAATGGAGTTTCTTGCCGTTCTTCTTTGCATACTCGACAGCCTCAACAAGACGTGGATTCTTCTTTATTGAGCCGTCAGCTATAGCGCGGTTAATCTTGAGAAGGTCCTGATATACGACGCGGCCGCCACCGATATTGAGGTGACCCACCTCGCTGTTACCCATCTGACCCGCAGGAAGACCTACGTTCTCACCGCTAGCCTGAAGCTGGGAGTTAGGGTAAACCGATACCAGATGATCCCAATATGGAGTAGGAGTGTTGAAGATAACATCACCCTTACCATGATTACCGACGCCCCAACCGTCAAGTATTACCAATAATGCTTTGTTTGCCATAATATTATATTTTAACGTTTTAACCATAATCATTGCCCGCGCCCCGTGCAGGCAGCAGTCTCAGGCAATCTGGTTGCAAAGATACTACTTTTATTCTTATAAGGGAACAAAAATGCGCCAAATATTGAAAAACAGCCTTTGATAATAGCAAACACGACACAAAGGTTTCTAATATTAATTAAATTATCTAAACGCATGGGCAAACATTATAGAAAAAAGATAAAAAAAGAGTAACTTTGCAAATTATATACACCCTTTGGACTATTGCAAACAACATGCACCTGTTAGAGACATTTACCCATTGCCCCAAGTGCGGCAGCGACTGTTTTACCGAGAACGACTTCAAGTCGAAACGGTGCGGCAACTGCGGATTCACATATTACCTGAACCCGTCGGCTGCCAACGTGGCCGTGATAACCGACGGCTACGGGAACATCCTTGTAGCCACACGTTCCAAAGAGCCTGCCAAGGGAACGCTTGACCTGCCCGGCGGCTTCTGCGACTGCAATGAGAGTGTCGAGGAGGGTGTCGCGCGCGAGGTATTCGAGGAGACAGGCTTGAGGGTCAAAGAGGCAAGGTACCTGTTCAGCATACCCAACATTTACAGCTATTCGGGCATGGAGATTCCCACGCTAGACATGTTCTTCCTGTGCAGTGTGGAAGAGGAGACGCCCCTGCGCCCGGCCGATGATGTGGCCGAGTTGCAGTGGATGAACCTGAAGGAACTTGACAGCAACCGTTTCGGGCTCTGCTCGATAAGACAAGGGATTGAGAGACTGAAAACTGAGCCGTAAGGCGAAGTTTAGACAACACTTGCAGCGATAGGTCACGCGAAGGATGGATGTAATTCATCCCGCGTGGGATTACGGATAACGCATGTTATCAAAACGGGAAACTCCTCCACCGCAAGCGCTCCCCCGGGCTCTCCCTCTTTTCAAAGAGGGAGTACGACAAAGTCGGGAGGGAGTTATTTGTAGGGGCGGGGTCGGCCCGCCCTTAACCACAAAACAACAGACAGTAAAGAAAAATAATATAACAATGAAAAGAAACTTGATTCTGATGTTATTCGCCTCAATGGGGCTTGCCACCATGGCACAGACAACCGTTGAGCCAGAAGACGCAAAGAGGGCTATCGCCGAGTGCCATAGGCTGCACTCCGAGGGAGAGTATGCCACAGCACTGACACTGATTGAGAAAATCGACGTGCGCTCCCTTGACGAGAGGACAAAGCAGGAGTTCGCCCTGCTGAAAGCCTTGACCACATTCCAAAACAGCCACAGAGAGGGCAAGGCGCTGATGATGCAGTACCTCAACAACCACCCCAACAGTTCGCAGAGAGAACTGCTGAACAGTTACATTGCACAGTCGCTCTACCTTGACGGAGATTTTGAAGGAGCATGCGCACTCTTCGCCCAGAGCGAGATGAGCCGCCTTGCAAATGAGGAGCGCGAGAGAGCCGAACTGTACTACGCGCTGTCACTGCTCGAGAACGGACAGGAGAGCAATGCCACTGACATGCTGCAGCGTCTGAGGATGGAGAGCAAGCGCTACGCCACTGAGGCGACATTCCATCTTGCCGTCATCGACTACGACAACGGCGACATTGACAAGGCATACAGCGCCTTCAAAAGCATACAGATGGAGGATGAACACTATCTTGACATCCCATACTACCTTGCGGGAATAGAGCTGAAGCGAGGCAACAGCGACGCAGCCCGTAACATCGCCAGCCGGTTCATTGCTGACCACGGCGACAAGCCACAGGGAACAAGGATGAAGCAGATTCATGGCGCTGCGGAGTTTGCCGACGGCAACTACAACGAGGCAGCAGCCATTCTTACAGAGTACATCGGTGCGCACCCCACCCCACAGCGCATTGCACTGTACCAGCTTGCTGTAAGCCTCTACAAGCAGGGCGAGATGAGCAAGGCAAAGGAACTGTTCGACAGGTGTACCGCCGTTGATGATGAGCTGACACAAAACGCGTTCCTGCACAAGGGAATGATTGCACTTGCACAGGATGATGCCAACAGTGCCCGTCTGGCGTTCGAGCTTGCATCGCAGATGAGCCACAGCGACGCCATACGCGAGGAGGCACTCTACAACTACGCGCTCTGCCTGCACAAGGCCAACCACTCGGCATTCGGCGAGGGGGTGAAGACTTTCGAGAAGTTCCTGAACGAATACCCGAAGTCAAGGCACGCCGCCACCATAAGCGAGCAGCTTGTCGACGTATACATGAACACCAAGAACTACGAAGTGGCACTGGAGTCGATAAACAAGATAAACAACCCGTCGGATGAGATTCTCGAGGCAAAGCAGAAGGTTCTTTACCGCCTTGGCGTACAGGAGTTCATCAACGGCAACTACCGCATGTCGATAGACTACATGAACCGCTCGCTCGAGCTGGCAAGGTTCGACGGGACGACAAAGGCCGACGCGCTCTTCTGGAAAGGCGAGGCGCTCTACAAGACGGGCGACCAGGCTGCGGCAGAAAAGCTGTACCGCCAGGCAGCAGCCCTCAAGGGCAGCTACGGCAACAAGGCGACATACAACATCGGATACATCGAGTTCCAGAACCAAGAGTATGACAAGGCACGCAACGCCTTCATGCAGTTCGTGAACAGCCCCAGAGGCGAAAGCAAGGAGATTATCGCCGACGCCTACAGCCGCATAGGCGACTGCTACTACTACCAGCGTCAGTTCGCCACTGCAAAGCAGTACTATGACAAGGCCACGAGCGTCGACAGCAAGAATGCCGACTATGCTCTGTTCCGCACTGCCATAACCCAGGGCATGGAGAAGGCCTACACCGCAAAGGCAGCAACACTGAAGCAGCTCATCAGGGAGTACCCGCAGAGCACATATGCCGAGCAGGCCTATTATGAGCTGGGACGCACATACATAGAGCAGGAGAAGCACAAGGATGCCATTGCCGTATATGACGAGCTGGCGAAGCGCTACCCCGCGAGCCAGCTGGCACGCCGCGCCGCTACAGAAAAGGCGATGATATACAACAACAACGGAGACTACGCCAACGCCATAAAGGCATACAAGGCAATAATCGAGCGCTACCCGCACAGCGAGGAGGCACAGCTTGCCGTCGGGGACCTGAAGAACATCTACATAGAACAGGGCGACGTGAAGGCATATGCCGACTACATGGCAAGCACCAGCGGCCTGCAGAAGGTCAACAGCAACGAGCTTGACACCCTCGCCTACACGACAGCCGAGAGATTCTACAACAAGCGTGAACTCGACAACGCGAAGGCCAAGTTCCAGGAGTACCTTGCCGAGTTCAAGGAGGGCGCCTTCAGACTCAACAGCCACTACTACCTGGGCCTGATACAGCACCACGAGAAGGATTACAGTGCAGCTATCGGCAACCTCGAGGCTGTGATTAGCTACCCCGACAACAAGTTCAGGGAAGAAGCGCTCATACGTGCCGGCGAGATATATTTCCACACCAAGGAGTACAACAAGGCAATAGAGACATTCAAGGAGGTCATCAACGTGACGCTTGATGATGAGCGCCGCATAATTGCACACATAAACATCATACGCGCTGCAAAGAGGATTGACAACCATAGCGAGGTAATAAACAGCGCAGGACAACTTGCAGGCAACAGCAATGTGGAGCCCGACTGGCAGCGCGAGGCACAATTCAGCCGTGCAAAGGCATACATTGCCCTGAACGACATTGACAGCGCCATGGACGACCTTGAGCCACTTGCCGAGGACACCCGCACCAAAGAGGGTGCCGAGAGCAAGTACCTGCTCGCCGAACTGATGTTCAATGACGGACAGTATCAGGAGTGCGAGGAGGAGATTCTCGACTACATCGAGATGAGTACCCCGCATGCCTACTGGCTCGCACGCAGTTTCGTGCTCCTTGCCGACACCTACGCTGCACAAGGCAAGACAATGGAGGCAAGAGAGTACCTCGTATCGCTCCAGAACAACTACAATGCCGATGATGACATCATGGAGATGATTGAGGAACGTCTGTCAAAGTTAGAAAACGGTAACAACGAGTAACAATGAGAAGATTCATATTATCAATAGCAGTACTGCTGTCATGCACAGCATATGCACAGACCGACACACTGAGAGCTGTCGTGAACGTACACAACGAATACAACCCAGTACACATCAAGGTCAACAAGAAGAGTTTCGTACCCACCACGACAGGTAGCGAGACAAGGAAGAGCAGCCCGAGCTACGAGTTTACCCGGGAGGCAATGCCATTCGGCGGGTTCGTGAGCGAGAGAAGCACCAAGGAACTGCTGAAAGGAGAGGAGAAGCCTTACTATGGATACGCCAGGGCCGGATACGGGACAGACAACGGCCTTGACCTGAAAGCAGCTTACAGACGCGACATCACAGCAAGGGACAACATAAACGCCGTTGCATCGGTGGACGGCTACAAGAGCGAGCTCGACGGCGTGTTCAACGAGTGGGAGTCACGCATGTACCGCAGCATGGCGAGCCTCGGCTACACACACCTGTTCGACTACCTTAAGCTCAGCGCCGGGGCCGACTTCTGCAACCGCGTGTTCAACTACCAGAATGCCGGCTTCATGCAGAGCATGACCGACAAGCAGAACAGCATGAGCTACGGAGCCCACGTAGGCGGCGAGTCAATGCTTACAGGCGCTTTCGGATACGACTTCAACGCCGCATTCACACACAACAGCCGCAAATATACCACCGGCGAGGAGAACAGCATATACGAGAACCGCATCAGCGCAGAGGGCAACGTATGGTACGACATCAACAGCGGCGGAGTGAGCAAGGTGGGCATGCTGGCAAGCGCCGACTTCTTCCTTTACAACAACACACTGCGCAATGCCGCACATCCGTATGACAACTACTGCTCCATCGACATCGACCCATATATCGGTTTCCTTATAGAAGGCTGGAGAGTCCGCATCGGCACAAGGATGAACATCGTTACAGCTAACGGCGCCGCATTTGCCATTGCCCCCGACATTGTCGTGGAGAAGGAGCTCGGGAATGTAGTCTCGCTCTATGCCAAGGCAACAGGCGGACGCACCGACAACAGCTTCGCAAGAATGGAGAGCATAACACCATACTGGAACTTTGATGCCGAGAACAGCATTCAGCTGAAGCCCACATACAAGGTATTCGACGCAACGGCAGGCACAAGAGTAACATTCGGTGCTGTATCGGCAGACTTCGAGGCAGGCTATGCCTACACCAAGGACGACCTGCTGCAATGCTTCAACCACGATGACCGATACTCAAAAATCGGTTTCGTGTGCAGCAATTTCGCCCAGGACGACACACACAATGCACATGCCACACTGCGTGCAGGATATGACCTTGGAGGCTGGATGAAGGTTGCTGCCGACGCACGCTACGACTACTGGAAGTGCGACAGCAAGGAGCTGCTTATGATGAAGCCCCAGGTAACATGCAACATAAACACAGAGTTCAAGCCGGTGAGAGGCCTGACCCTGAATGCAGACTACAACTTCACATACTTTGCAAAGAACCCCAATGGCAGGATAAGCAACAAGAGCGAACTGAGCATGAGGGCAAGCTATGACATCTTCCCATGGTTGGGAGTATATATCCAGGGAGAGAACCTGCTGGGCGACAGATACTTCGAGTACGCAGGCTACGAGACCCGCGGAGCAAGAGGCTTGTTCGGCGTAACCGCGAATTTCTAAGAACAGGCACAAATAAAATTGACTCTCCCCATTCTCAACCGAGGATGGGGAGTTTATTTAGGTTAATGAACAGAAAAAGTAGGACACCGCCTACCTTCGGCAAAGCCAAAGTAGTGAAATAATCTGAAACAGAAACGGGTACACTATAATTTTGTTCCACCTCAGTTCGGAATCACTAATGTTCAAATTTCACTCTATTTACTGGGTGCTAACTTGACGCCAACTTAGTGCCTTCTTGGTGCTTTCATGAGCACTACGGATTATTCAATGTCTTTTATTTCTTCGATGCTCGTTTACGAGGCGACAAATTCATATCTTGCAATACTCTGCCGAGTTCGTCATCTTTTGCCAATGAGAGAATGTCATCATCAAGTTGCAGTGCATACAACACACGCAGATAGATGCCAATTGCCACCGTTGGTGCGCCTTTTTCTATGCGTGAAACTGTAAGAGGTGAACTAGTAGCACGCTCCGCAACCTGCGCAATGCTCAAATTACGACGCAAACGGGCAAGTTTTATTTGCTCGCCAACAGTTTGCATTTTCTGTTCTAACTTTCGGGGCAATTTAGTCCCCATTGTACTCTTTGCCATAAGCGTAACATATCATATAATATGCAAAGATAGTACTTTTCTTTATTTTATGATAGGTTGAGTGCAAATTTGCGCGTTTGATCATTATTTGATTGAGGAGTTTGAGTATTGCCCTATGTCGTCGACATATCTTTTTAAATAAAGAACATTAGATACATTAAATGTTTATAATTATATCGCCGTCAACATCTGTCCTATATATGTTATTATTACACAGCATACTTAAATAAGAAAGCATATGTTTACTAGGATGTCCGTAATTGTTATTTGCGCCAACTGAAATTATAACATCCGTTGTTGGAGTAGAATATACACGATGTTTAGGAGCATTTTCACCTCCATGATGCGGTGCTATAAGAATATGATTATCAGTTGCTATATTCTGTTGTAATTCTTGATCATAAATATTCTTTGCTTGTATTAATCTTATATCCCCAGTAAAGTTCACACTGCTTTGCATTCCTTTAACAAACATACATAATCCGCAATAATTTAGATTAGTACTCTTTTCTCCAATATAAATAGAAATATTCCCAACTCTTTTCCATAGATGCATAGATATGCCATTTGTTCGATAAGTTGGTTGTATGCAATATACATTTCCTATACCCAATGCATTACAGATGTTATTATAAATATTATGAGATGTCAACGATTTCATTGCATCAACACATACAAATTTACTAAAACAATCTTGTATTGTCTGCAAATTCGCATATCGTAGACAATGAATATGATCCATATCCCAATGTGATATAATTAAGATCGGCTTATCTCTTTCCAAGGTATTCCTTCTAGTATCAAATATTGTTTGTACTTCATATTTACTAGCATTTAGCGGAGCACCCAAATCATAAACTAATTTGATTATACCATCTTCTAATACTTCATTCCAGTTGGCTTGATTGACATCTCGAACATTTAGGGTTAAATTATTGTTTGATAAATCTTGAATAATTAGTTCATTAGGATTATTATTATGCAAAAGTTCTGCAGGGTCTAATAGCTCATGGGATTGCAACAACTCTTCTTGATCAATATAAGGCCACTTCATTGTTTCGCAATTATAAGTTCGCCCTATAAATAAAGACTCTTCATTTTGGATGAATTGTAGTTTATTAATCAACGCAAGATTAAGTTTATAATAACATCCTGAACGTAATCGTTTGTTTGTTTTAACATTGCATAGTTCCAAATAGGTATTTGTTTCCCCAAAGTTCTGATTGTTTTCACTTGAACTCACAAAAAGGGTTAAATCCTTTTTTAAGCGAAAATCAATATAAACATCGTAAATGCTATCACCTCGCTTTTTCATATAATCAAGGTACACAATACATTCTCTTCCGAACCACATAGTTGTATTTAAGACTCTATAATTATTAATGCAACAGAATAACTATTTTGTAGAAACTCTTTATAAATGTATCAAGAACATAACAACTTAAAACTGAATATTATATAGAACTCCTGTCTATATAACTCTATAAATATTTGAGTTTATGTTTCTCAACCAACCCCAATATTAATTTTTATGTTCTTGAGAATCTAATAAATTAAATCCTTTATCCGTCAATTGATACTTCTGATTCCTGCTGTTAGGTTTTTCTGGCATACTCTGCTCCAATATACCAGCCTCCAAAAGTGGATGAATATATTTTCTCCTAAATTTAGTTCTATCGGTAAGCCCCATAAATGCTAACATTTCACCAAAAGAGCGTGCTTCAGTACAGAACACAATCAGTTTATCGAGGTTTTCAACATCTGGAATTGACTGGGTGCCGACTGGGTGCCGACTGGGTGCCGACTGGATGCCATCTTGTGCTCTTATAGGCAAAATAATACGGATAAAGTTATCCGTAAACTTGAAACAATCCTCACCGTATGCACGCAGAATACGGGGTATGCCGGAGCCTAACGACTCTACCAACTCCACATCACGATAGATACGCATCAATTCCTTGTTGCGCGGGATAGATATACCATTGAAGAACTCTTCTTTCGTAAGAGATTCAGGCAAACGACCGGCAGAGGTTATCTCAAGTCTATCGGGGAATATCTCAAATTTGGGCGGTACTTCAAACGAATAATCGTTATGCACTATTGCATTGATAACTGCCTCGCGCAAGGCAACCTTATTCCACAATGGAGTTTCAATACGCTCCATCGGGGTTATCGTTGCTGCCACCTTGTTCTCAATATCCAGTTTTGATAATACACTCTTGGTCGCTTTGATAAGAGAGCAATATCCATATTCGTTGTTCTCAACCAAATCGCATCGGTCAAGGCTTGAATACTTTGCCACCTTGATTGAATTGCCATTCTCATCAGCCAACAGATATGCCACATAGTTGTACTTGCCATCATCTGTAAGCAACTCCAATGTACGCTTAAAGTTATCATTGAGTCTCTTGCCTCGCTCATCATAGTAGATACGCAACTGTTCAAAACTCAAATCTTGACGATTTGATACAATACGACCAATGGAGTTACGAGTACGCATAGCAAACAGACGGTCAATCTGTTCCTGCGGCATAGGCTCCGCTGATGTTCCCACACGCATATATGCTCCGCGTGGAGTCATACCATACTTCGTTTTGAAATATGGCTTCTCAATTCCACTCGCCACAGTAACCTTGATAATGCTGCGTCCATCCTTTTGCTCCTCGGCAATATCAAATAAGCCCATAGCAGAAGGTAAAATGTTGTGCTTGATGCGGTCTTTCAACCTCAACATACAATCATCCACATCACTAACGCCCACAGTTGAGCCATCCTTATCAATACCGATATAGATGTATCCGCCTTCCTTGTAGTTAAGGAACGCCACAACCTCCTTCTCGATATCAAGTTCCGAGGTTAATTCTCTTTTATATTCTATGCGGTTGGTTTCTGACATAAATAAATATTGTTTAATTAATAGCAATAAGCAAGTTATATTATAGACATCGTGCCAAGATTCCCTTCAAACAAATATTGATCAAGATATTCCAATATTTTATTAGATTCACCAATACCGCCACAACATTCAGGCTCTCTACATATTGTAATAAATTGGCAACGAGATATTATTTCTCTCATAAAGAGTCGTACTTCATCATGTTCATAGTACATTCTTCTAAAAATAGTTTCTGGCCAAGCATATATTTTCTCTTCGCATTCAGTCGTAAAACAATCTAAATCGAAATCTAAAATAAATGGAGTTGTTGCTTCCTTTGAGAATTTATTATATCTCCCATATGGAGGCTGATTATATTCAAACATATTCCTTACGGCAGTATAGTAAGGTTCTTTAATAACATTGTCACCAAGACAACCTCTACAGCCAAGTGACGTATTCAGATGGTTTATTGAATATAATTCATGTACTTTCCCATCTGTTGAAACGAAACAATTGTTTAAAGCACGAATATTGCTATTGTCCTGCTGACCAATCACTACCGAGTTGTTTATCAACCCCAATTCCATACCAGCTAACAACCAATCATCATCCAAATATCCTAAATCAAATTCAACAAAAGACCAAAAGTTAGGACTGGAAACATCTTTTAATTCTGCTGCACCCCAACGCTTGAATAGTTCACTTTTGACTATATTTGGATTGCATGCATCATCATGACGATCAAAATATATTATATTGGGGCAACTTGTAAACATGCCAAGTTTAAACGCTTCAAATAGAATATTTAATACATATCTATGATCATCATATACTATAATATATTTCTCATTATATCTGTAGACCTCTACATTAGAACGGAATGTAAGTTCTCCTAATGACCTTAATTCTTTCATATATTCAATTATGGTATAACTTTATTTTGATAGCAAAGGGACATTTAGAGCGTATCTAAAGGTCTCTATTAATCGTTTTCTCGCAGTTCTATATTTGACCATTTCAAATTCAGCAAAAATATCAAAACATTTAATGGCTCTCTCTTTCTCTGATAGTGCCAAATCTCTCACAACCTCAATTGCCTGATTAAGCAGTCCCAGAAATTCGAGGCAGATATTTAGAATTTCCTCATATTGATCAAGAGAAAAGAAAAATTCATTTGATGTAAACCAATTATCTGTTTCTAAAAGGTAATCCCGCATTTCAAATACTATCTCACTATAATTAACTATACAGCCTTTAGGGCAATCAGGCTTACAGGGTTTTTCAAAATCCACATTATCTTTGCAATCGTAATCTTTGTATGCAGCCAGTTTTGTACTATATTCTTCTATCTTTTGCATCCTTATACAAGCTTCCTTAAATATGGACATACGCTCTGAGAATACATTCCCATAAGAGATTTTTAAGACCTCAATTCGTGAATCGAGTATAGATTTGTATGCTGCAAGATCTTTGTCCAATTGCGCTTGGTACTTTTTATTTCTACGAGCAAACCATTCATCAATAAGGTTTCTGCCAAATATCCTTGCAATGGCAAAAACGATAGCTGTAAGTCCAGTTATTCCACCAAATACAACAGAGACCCATTCAAATATAATCTTCCAGTTCTCCATATTCTAAAATATTAATTCCTCATACGCCTTTCAATCTCTTTATCTCGGATGAAATATTGCTTTCAAGTATTTGATACTCTGAATATATCTTCAGCAATGTATTACCTATATCCATTCCATGCTTATTGTAATGATATCTCACGGCTTGAATTAGAGAACCACTTATAAATTGAGCTTTGTATGCGTATAGTTTAATTATAAATTCAGGACATACAGCATTATGAACAATCATATTCCTCAATCTATAAATCAAAGTCACATCATCAGATACTAAACTCTTGAAATCTATAATACATTTCTTATCCTCATAAAAGGATTGAAGAGCTATTAGTTCTCGCTTAAATATTTCATCATTAATTTCTGCTATTAGTCTCGGTAGTTCTACAAAGAATTTTGACAACTCAATTTTGTCTCCTGGCTGTATATTTAATTTAGCGGACTCTATTGTTTTAGAAGTAAACCCATAGTAATTATTAAATTGTTGTGTAGTCATAACTAAGTGAGTATATATGTTATTAGCATACGAATAAAATCTATTTCTAGCCATAACACTTGAGCAAATCTCCTTTGCAACATTAATAATACTACTGTCTTTGGGATTAATATTTATTCTAATAGAATTTGATACTTTAAGAATACTCTCTAAAGCGACCCAACTATATAAAAGTTTGTCTTCGAATTTAGTCGCACATTTTGCTTTTCTATACCAATGTGTCGACTTGCTAATCTTTTTAAAAGTATTGTTTGATATATCACTATTTTCTGTAAACTCTTTAAGCCAATCGTTTATATCATCACCATATGGAGTAAGGTCAAACGCCATTAAATCTCTGTATTGTCGCATATGATCAACATCATCCTCTACAGAATGGTGAGAACCACACACTTGGTCATCAACTACTATAGCTGCAAATTGCTTACTGACAGAAAGTTTATCTTTGCTTCTAATATTAAACGATAGATAATCCAACAAACTTTCAACTCTTTGTCTTGCGTAATTTATTGATGTGTTTAAGAATCTATGTTTAACTGTTACTGCGATATTAACATATTGAGAAGAGTCTGGTTTTTCGATTTCATTTAGACTATCTTTGGGCAAATAAGCTGCTTTATCAATAGAGTATAGGTGCACATCGTGAAAATGGTAACTAATACTACCTTTAACACCTAATAATCTTAGAATAACATATCCATCCTTTGCCTCTTTATGAAAGTGTGTCAATATATTGCTAATATACTCTTTTGCACTGCGGGACTTATATCTGACGCTTACTGCTTTATGATATTCTTCTTCTGACACAAAGTCCTTTCGTTGTAATTCATAAAACGAGTCTTCGCAAATAATCACATTACAACCCTCTGCCATCACGACAGTATCTTCCTTAATCAAAGAGGAAACATCCTCAATGTTCATACCTAAGCATACAAATTCTTGAATAAATAGGTCGGTATACAGACATATCTCATTTTTTATATTTTCGTTTAGTTTCTGTTCGATTTCGAGAACGCATTGTAATTTATCTACTATCTGGTTCAGATAATGATGTTCATTCATTGATAACAATATCTTCTCTAAAATCGTTTTCACAACTAGAGGAGAGTTATCCCAATTCTTTAATGCTACACCTGTTTCAACTTTATAAAGTTCCGAAAAAGCGCAATCCAGCTTTAGAATACGCCCTAGCAACTCTTTAAATAGACTTCTATTATCCTTATTGGCAAAATCATTATGCTCGATTTCGGAGATAATCTCTGATAGTAAGAAGTGAGGGCTATTTAATTGGATTCCATAGTCATCCAAATCGCATAGTTCTTTTATGCGATGATCCCAATATTTCAACCAGAACTTTAGCGGTGTGTCAGTTGGATAGTCCAATATTTCCTTTATCCTATCATTCATATACACAACTGTGTTTTCATATTTCTAGATAATGGGGGCTCTATATTTTCAATGAGATCTATAAACGGTTGTTCTCACGTTTGGGCACACATTTAATGTAATAGACGATGTTTGCTTGAGTCTTCTGTCCAATACAGATACTCTAAAACATTCTTTAATTTCGCACCCTTTTTCTTGTCAACATTGGCAATTATCAATAGCTGGATAATCATCTTTATTGTTGTTTCAGGGACTTCATGTCCAAACGTAATTGTCTTGCCATTATTCATCTCCGATAAAGGTGTTTTTGTACGAATATCTGTTGCTTCGTATCCATATGCGCTATATTGCCCTTTTCTAGTGCGTTTATATTTCCATGTATAAATATAAGAGTCACCGAAAGCGCCCTCAGTATATTCTGATATAAAGTTCTTTACCTTATAACATATAACTATTTTACGAATAGCATATATGAGTACCAATATACCTAAGGATATACACAACCAAATCCACAAAGGTAAGGGGAATTCCCACACAAAAGATTCAGTTATTGCATATATTATTCCTGAAGCTATTAGGCTACTTATAACACCTATTATAATTCCTTTAAATGTATCGTTCATATTTTTGTTCTTTTTTGCATAAGACAAATACATTTCATCTTTACTCCATTGGTTTGATTTTGGATTCGATGAAGGATATTTCCGATTCATCAAGTCCATATTTAGCGTAGAGTTGCTGGTCTATCTCTGCAACTGACTTACTCCAATCAATGTTTGATTCGCTTGTAAAGTTCTGTAATGGAACAAGTCTCCAAACCTCTTTACTATTATCTTGTGTAGCTTTTAATATTCCCAACATAACACGAGCAAACTTACTCTTAATGTATTTGAGACAAGCTTCAGCCTCATTGACATTGTCAAATGATCCAATACTAATAAACGATTGGGTATAGCCGATTAACGGCTCGCCGATTAACGGCGTAGACAACACCTCTCCTAATGCTCCTGATCCATTGCTTTTAGGAACAAGAACCTTATATTTCATTAGATTCTGATGAGACTCAATGTATTGAGGCGAAATATATTTGTATGTTCTTATATTTTTAACTAATCCGAGGATGCAAAGGTCTTCGTTACTACTCCTTGTATCCTTAAAAATCTCTTTAAAATCAAATATTGAGGTTGTTAATCGTTTCTCTTTACCATCGCTACCTATGCGGTCTTTTAGATATGGAAAATCTTTGTATAGTTCTCCTAAAATAAATTTATTTTGAGGATAAATTATATTATTCAAGGTACCAATAGTGCGAGCAGACACTTTTCTAATGATAGAATTTAATTCATCAAAAGCAGTGAATGTTCCAACGCTTCCAAAATCTTCAACAGCATTTCTGAATGTAACGGCAACTCCCCCCTTTATATCCACATTTGGGAAGACATCTGTACTTTTAGGCTTATACCATATAACCTTAAAATGTGGATCATTCAGAACTCGGTTATTCCATTCTGCAGGGGTTTTGCCAGCATTGAATAAAAATCGTGCTGGAGTAATAAATGAAACCTTGTCGCAAATCTGGAATGCAACATCCATAAACAAGTGATAGATTGGAGTGTCACTTGTTCGGTCTGTTGTTATTTGGTAAGGTGGATTACCTACTATTGCTGTAAATTTCATATCGTTATCTTCGTTTGCTTTCCAATAATTCTTTCCCTGCTTCATTTGAGAGACAAATTTAGCAGTCTTATGTGATATTTGATTGATTAAATCCTCATAGTAACGAGTATTTACCTTCACGGGGCGGAAGCCTCGCAATGTTCTGCGAGTGATGCTCTTTGCCATCTGCGTTTTGCAGAGAACAAAGATATTTTCACACAGTACCGCATCCCAAACTTTGAGGTGGCGTTCTGGTGTATCCTCCATAGTATCTGATGCATCGAGTTTGTCCGATAATCGAGTGCGATATATGGAGTACGCCATATAGAGCGGATAGAGACCCGATTTGGAGTTAATCTCCAGAATACGGGCATCGGAGGCGAAAACCTCGCGGGTAACATCGCCATTATCAACAAAACGAGGCTCTACAATCTGTTTCTCTTTTGTTTCATCGTAGAACACCCAGCCGCCCAAGCAATCGCCCAGGTGCATATTGACAACACGCCAAGGAGTCAAGACGGTCTCCTTATCTGGATTGCGGAAGGTGTTGAAGATTGCTGTTATACGCTCAATGCGGTCTTCTATATCGAGAGCATCAGCCGCCTTTGCCATAGCGCGGATGCGCTTACCTGCGGAGCAGAATACTTCTGGGTCGTAATACTTCTTAAACTGCTCAAATATTTCTTTTGTTACACCTTTTGGCATAAACTCATCCCAAGAGCCGTCATCTATAAGTGAGGTAAAGTTGTCGAGGGTAATTTCCTTGCTCTCGTCAGTCAAATCAGCACCATATATCATCAACGGCATACGGATAGAGATGCCGCGAAGAATCGAAACAGCTGTATCGCGATTCTTACGCTTCTCCGCCTTCTCTTCAAGCAGACGCTTTTCCTCCTCTGTTAACTCTTTCTTTTTACGCTTCTTCTCCTCAGCCTTCTCTAATTGTTCGTGTTCCTCATTCGTAAAGCCTTGGTTGTTAATATCTATCTCGCCACTCTTAGGCATAGCCTTGGTAGAGCCGATAATCTTTTTTAGTTTTGCGAACTCTTGTAACTCAAGAGAGTCGAGGCGCATCAAATCATCATTATATAGATAACCATCCTCAAAACCATTACGGACAACACGCTCAACATACACTTTCTTTAACTGCTGAAGCATATTTGGCACATCGTAGGATATCATCTTAGAGCCTTCGTATGCGATAATCGGACAGAAGTTGATAAAGTCGCCCACAGCTTTGCGATCATCGCTCGTAGTCTTACCTGCCTTCGCTGAAATCTTGGCAGTTTCTGCAATAACCTTTAATGTGCGGTCAGGTGCAAAGTCAAAAACAAAACACTCTTCTTTTACCTTACCACCAATAGTAGCAGGAGTTTGAACGCGGAAAATAGTCTGCATATAGCTTGAAGCCGCAGTGCTAAACGAGCCTGCAAGCATAAAGACTGCTGTCCACGCTTTTACACTCACGCCCGTTGTCAAGCGACCACAAGAGAGAGTAATCGTATATGTTTCCTCTGGCTTATTGCCGATAGCCTTATTTACAAGTTCGAGAGCATCATCTCGCTCCTGGTCTTCATCACCCTCTCCAGCAACATTTACCACCTGGAATTGGCTAAATACAGCGTGAGACTGCAACATCGCGCTCAATGCCTTTGCTGCTTTTACGCCAGGCACAATCCAAAGCGAATGGCGGAAGTTGTCGCGGTACTCCTCTGTAGAATATGGATAATTGCTGTCTGCATCCTTTTTGCAAATCAAATTAAGAAACGATTCAACATCCCTCTTATGAACAAACTCGCCAGTTTCATCTACGCGGAAAAACTCTCGGAAGTTGAACGCCAACTCTGAGTCTCCATAGCCGTCTAAAAGTTTATTGAGATCGTAAGTATAGATGTTAAGACGAGGCAGACCTGCGTATGGGTTAGGATCGCCAAAGTGTGTCAAATCCCACTCTGCTTTGGCGCGTTGCTCCATCACATAGTCCCAAGTGTATATTTCGTCCTCCTTGTAGTCATCAAACAGATTGAATGGTGTACCTGACAAACGAAGTATCTTTGTTTGAGTCTTGGTTAGTTCCTTCATTACCGCCTCACCAAGTTCTGTTTTCGTTCCTTCGTGTGCCTCATCAACAATAATTAAGTCCCAAGGCGTTGCAAATACTTGGTCATTCTTGTCGAAGTTGCCACCAACAAGCGATGAGCCACGCAAATCCTGCATTGAGGCAAAATAGACATAGTGAATTCCCTCTTTTGCAACAAGACGCTCCAATGATGTATGACTCTCGCCATTATTCTTCGAGCCATAACGATACTTTGGAGTGTCGTAGAATATCTTGGTAAAGTCCTCAAACCAACCTGCATCGACAACGGGGCGGTGCGTAAGGATAAGGGTACGGGCAAAGTCCATCTCCTTGACGACCTGCAAGCCAGAGAGGGTCTTTCCAAAACGCATCTTTGCGTTCCAAAGCATCTGATTACTCTTCTTAAATTGCTTTTTGGTCTTATCGATGGCATCGCGCTGTTCTGGACGGAAAATAATCGGACTTCGCTCGGTACTTACCTCTTTTGCAGAGAGAGACATTCGACACTCCTTCGCTGCATGGATAGCATTCTTAACGGTCTCCAAATCTGTAATAAACCACTCGTTGGCTTTATTCTCAGTGTCAAAAACCTTCTTCTTAATACCAGAACGCTCAAGCACCTTATGCACCTCACCATCGGTTAAGCTCATAATTGCTCCGCCACGAGTGAATATTGAGAGTTCGGTGTATAGTAACTCGTAGACAATACCAGCCGTCTGCGTGTATTGATTGATACGCTTCTTGGCTGCTACATTCAAAAGGTGGCTCGATGGTGTTAAACCCCACAAGTTCTCCTCATCCGAAAGAGTCGCCTCTCCGACTTTAAGGCATCCTGCGTGAGCTTTATCATTTATGCGGAAAACATAAATAAGTTTCGCTTTTAACGATGAAACAAATTTAGCCATAGGTTGTATCGTTGTTTGAATCTTTTCTACTTGAATAAATCAATAAAGCGAATTTTCTTGCCCAACTTGTTTGTCTGAGGATCTTTTGCTCTCCAATCCTTAATCAAGCAATAAATTCCAGTGTGATTATAGTATCCTCCATCGGCGCATCCTTTGCAAGGAGTCTTTATATCATCGCCAAACAGAGACGGGATGATAGTATCTTTACAAGAGTTTGGCACAACACCTTTAAGACCATCCATCTGCCAGATATTCCACGATACGATGTACGCTATATATTTGATAGATGCTGCTAACGGGTGTTTCCCAAACTTTAACTCATAGTTCTCAATGAAAGTGTACAGCATAGCCTCTCGCGCAAGCAGTAGATTATCTCCTTGCCACTCAAAGCCATATATGCTCTTATAGGCTTCTTGCGCCGCAGTCAGCCACTCACCAGATGTATGGACATTCTCATTAATTACACGCAACTTTCGATCAAGAAGTCCTATGCGTTTTTCAACGGGGATTAGTTCACCAGTGGTCGCATCGTAACGGCTGGTAATATATGGAGCCTCACCACATGTTATCTCCATACGGTTATCTCTTACATAGTCTTTCCAAGTTTTGCCCTCTGGGAACACAATAGACTCAGCGGTTGGAATCCATGAATGTACGCCATTCTCTTCAACTTCAACATTGAACACACCCTCGCATCCGAACCATGCATTGTCGATCAAATTATTTTGGGCATTGCATACCCAAGACGGAGTAAATACCTCTGCCATATCTCTCGAACGAGCAGTCTGCTGAAGCCTATCCTTCAAGACACGAGGTATAATCTTATTGTTGTCGCAAACTTTCTCGTATGTAATCTCATCAGACTCAGCATAACCATCTCCCCATTGCTCATAATCTTTGGTCGCCCAAAGTATATTGCGCTGGGTAGTGTGGTCACGAAGTAATGCATCCATAATATCCTTCGGGATGTTACCTTCAAGTATATCGACTTTCTCTTTCTTCATAGTTTTATGCGACAAATTTCTGTGTAAATTGATAGTCCATAGTCATTGTTTCGTAATGACGATTAGTTCTCTTGTATCAACATCTAATACTTTCGCAATATTCACTAGCATCTCCAAAGAGGGCTGCATCTTGTTGGAGCACCATTTAGAAACTGTTGAGGGGTCTTTTCCTAACTGCTCGGCAAGCCATTTGCCGGTTTTCTTTTGTTCAACCAATACTACTTTTAGTCTATTTAAATCTTTCATTATTTACACATTTTATTGGCGTATATCGCAAATTTAGTGATAATATGCGAAACTGCGGCTCTCGTTAGCAACTTTTTTATCGGATAAATTGTAATTTTTATAATTCAAGAATGAACATTCGGATAGTTTATATGATTATTCGGAGCATAAAACTTGTACATAAAGCGAATGTGTTTGCAATGTAAAATCATCATATCTGCCCGACTTTGGAGGGTAGGATACCGACAGGTAGTTTTGGGCTGCCGAAAACATTTCGGGTGCCCCAAAACACAACTTGCTATGTTCGCTTGAACATAAATTTCCAGTGCCTGGAAATTACCATACAGCAGTCTAAATTTTACTCAAATATCAGCATTGGTGCGTTGGTTATAACACTTATTGGTTACTTGTTTATAACCAATAAGCAAATCAAGCAATAAAGAATGAGTGTAATCATTAGTGATTATAACAAGTAATGCAATCACTCAATCTTGCAATCTGCCAGACTTGCAGTCACACAATCTTGCAGTCTGTCAATCACTCTTTCTGTAATTGGATTAGCTATTTACTTTCTAAAATACTACCAATTATGCAATCTAATGACACCTGACGACACGTTATGTCGGGCTTGCGGAAGGTATTATCTTTTGTTTTTACTTAGCATTCGAAAAGCGAATGTTTAATGTAAAAATGAAATAGTTATGGAGATTATCAGCATTGAGAAAAAGACCTTTGAGGAACTTGTATTGCGTCTCGGGCAGTTCGTTAAGCGAATGGATCGTATCAATCGCCAGCGTGGTGGCAGGCGTATGAGTGATTGGATGGACAATCAAGATGTCTGCCAAGTGTTGAAGATTAGCCCTCGCACATTGCAGACTCTTCGGGATAGCGGGCGATTGCCACACTCAAAGATTAACAATCGTATCTACTATCGCCCTGAAGATGTGGAGCGACTTATCGCAGATTGTAATGATGTTTAACCTATAAATTATATGCCTATGAGTAACGAAGTTATTACACACAAACACGAGTGGGTACTCGGTCTATTCTCTGAACTTGACCGCATTGCCAAAGATGCCGCAACGGTGGCGGACGCGAATCAACCCTTACTGGGCGGCGAACACTATTTGACCGATAGAGAGTTGTCTGAACGCTTGAAAATCAGTCGCCGTACTTTGCAGGATTACCGCAACAATGGTATTTTGCCGTACCGCCAACTTGGAGGTAAAATCCTCTATCGAGAAAGCGATATTGAGCGAGTATTGCAAAGTTGCTATCGTGGCAAGTTTTGATTTTATACCCGATAGGGTGTAATGACGACTCGACAACCGCCAATTATACCCGAAGGGGTATAAAGTCGGTTAGAAAGAATAGCCACGCAGAATATTGTTATGCAGAGTTGGGAGCGAGCTGCCTTTGTCCCCAACTCTGTTTTTTATTATAATAGCCGCCCAAGATTTTTGAAAAGTATTTGATTTTTCTTTTGACCTTGATTTATGCGTCGTAGGTCGCTTCGCTTGCTTCGTCCCAATCCCATCCTCAACTCGGACGGTAATACCGGAAAGTTTTTTCGGGTGAAAAATTGTCGAAGATAATTTTTTGCTCGAAAACCCGTAGGCCTGAAGTTGTAGGTATTGCCCTCCGAGTTAACTTTATAAAGGGACGAAAGCAAGTGAAGCGTACCGCAGACCTCTTATCCTAAATTCACTATTGCACTCTTCACATTCATCATATCCTTCAATATTGAACTGTCAAGTACCTTTGCATAGTGTTGTGTCATTCTTATATTGGCGTGACCGAGCATCTTTGCTACATTCTCTATGCTCACGCCATTTGCCAAACATACAGATGTTGCATAGGAGTGGCGAGCAACGTGAGTGCTGAGGTGTTTCTGGATTCCACAGACATCGGCTATCTCTTTCAGGTAACTATTCATATTCTGATTGCAAGGAACAGGCAGTAATACGCCACGCTTGATGCAGCTGGGGTGATTCTCGTACTTCTTGAGTATTGCCAACGGAATATCCAACAAAGGAATATTACACATATTGTTTGTCTTTTGGCGTGTCTTACGAATCCAATAGTGCCCGTTATTGTCCTGCACGATATGTTCGGCAGCGAGTTGCTGAACATCAATAAATGCCAACCCCGTAAACGATGCGAATATAAATATATCACGCACCAACGCAAGGCGTGGAACGGCAAACTCCTTTTGGTAGATAGTCATCAGCTCGTCCATCGTTAGGAACTCACGCACAACCTCCTTTTCGTGAAACTTGATGCCTGCAAAAGGATTCTTGTCAATCCACTCGTTGGCAAGTGCAAGGTTGATAATCTTTTTCAAGCACTTCATATAACGGATAACGGTATTCTGCTGGCAATTCTTCTCGGTCTTTAAATAGAACTCAAATGCACGCACCAATTCGCCACTCACCTCTGTAATTGGCAAGTCCTCCTTATCGTATTTCAATTTGATTAGTTCGGCAAGATAACGGGTACAACTTTCGTAACGCCTTACGGTGATTAGGGCAAAATCTTTACCCACTAGGGCTCGGCATTGCTCGTTATGTTCACGCATAGTACCAATGATGGTGCGTACTTGCTCCACCTTTTTGTCCACTCCAAAGAACTTTTCCTGTAATATTCGGGCAGTGATAAGTTCCCCATTCTCTTCGAGTTGTGTATAAATTCGGTGGAGTTTGATGCGACTCTCCTCAATGTAATTGTTTAGCTCGGTAGATTTGCGACTTTTACCCCTCGCACACTCCTTTGCCTGGTTCCACGACACAGGCTCGATGCTTTTGCGGATGTTTGTTTCTACTCTTGCGCCATTGACTGTGATACGCATACATACTGAAGCCTCTCCGTTCTTCAGCA
>JAFXGX010000005.1 GCA_017536695.1 Bacteroidaceae bacterium
TGAGATGAACCCCGAAAGTTAGACAAAAAACTTTCGGGGTTTTGTTATGTCTAAAAAATTAAAGAAACATGGCTATGCAGAAAGATTGAAGTATATGCATATGCTTGAAAATGGATATAGTAGAGAGTATATCCATCGCCATTATGGAATCAGCAGCGCATTGTTAGGATATTTATGGTCGCGCTACAAGTCAGAAGGTTCCAAAGGATTACTTAAAAAGCAAAATGTAAGGGCGGATTATAAATTCAAACTTCAAGTCATTCGTGATATCGAAGAAAATCATTTACCTTTGGTGGATGCATCGTTAAAATACAATGTGAGCAATACTCAACTATACCAATGGAGAAAGATAGCAAAAACTCAAGGTTATGATGCATTGGCTATCACCAGGCCCAAAGGCCGACCACCAAAGAACGATATGGGAAGACCAAGGAAAAAGAAACTGCAGGAGATGACAGAGCTGGAACGTCTTAGATACGAGAATGAGTGTCTGAGGGCAGAGAATGCTCTATTAAAAAAAGTGAAAGCCTTAGTAGAAGAAAGAGAAGCCCGTCTCAGAGAGATTGGGCGAAAGCCATCCAAGAACTAAGGCAGGAACATGATCTCGAGATCCTTCTCGAGAAGACAGGGATGGCCAGATCCACATTCTATTATCATACTAAAAGGCTGTCAGAACCTGACGGATATGATGATGCCAGGACTGCAATCCGTAAGATATATGACCGTCATAAAGGGCGCTACGGCTATCGTAGAATAACCTCTCAGCTGCGTAATGATGGTATACATCTTAACCATAAGACAGTACAGAAGCTTATGGTGGAGATGAGTCTGTATGGTAAGAGAAAGAAGGCTAGATATAAGTCTTATAAAGGTGAGATAGGAAAGGTTGCTCCTAACGTAATAGACAGGGACTTCATCGCAACTGCACCGAACCAGAAATGGACAACTGACGTTACAGAGGTCAAGATAAAGGATAAGAAGATATATCTTTCTCCTATCCTGGACATGTTCAATGGAGAGATCATATCCTACACCATATCATACCATCCTGATCTTAAGATGGCTATGAGCATGTTGGACAAAGCGTTCAGAAAGACAGATATACCAGAAGGACTCATACTGCACTCTGATCAAGGATGGCACTATCAGCACCTGAGATATCAGAAAGCATTGAAAGATAGAAATATAGTACAGAGTATGTCACGTAAAGGAAACTGCCTGGACAATGCCATGATGGAGAACTTCTTTGGACTTATGAAGTCAGAGTTGCTATATTTGCAGGAGTGGGACAGCGTAGAGCAGTTCGCGAAGGAACTGGTCAAGTACATACGCTACTACAATAATGATAGAATCAAACTTAGGCTAAATGGAAAAAGCCCGGTGCAATACCGAGCTTTATTCCAATCTAAGAAGGCTTCTTAATAATGTTAAACCGTCCAACTTTTGGGGGTCACATCAAAAGTCACCCCCTTTTGATTTTGCGGTACCTTGTATAAATATGTAGCCCGGGATTCTATTCTCCTTGCAGTGAGCCGGTGTTGTCGCGGAGTACGTCATTGACTACCTCGTTGAGCATGACCTTCAGTTCCTCGATGAACCTCTTTGCCTCGTACTCTCTCTTCTCTATGTCGCGCAATTTCTTCTCCCAACGGCCTGTAAGCTCGGCGCTCTTCAGCAGCTCGTTGCGTATTAGTCCAATTAGTTCTATGCCTGTGGCTGTCGCCACGATGTTCTTCCTCTCCTTGCGTATGTAGTTGCGCTTGTATAGGGTTTCGATGATTGCCGCACGTGTTGAGGGACGGCCGATACCGTTCTCCTTCATGGCCTCGCGCAGCTCCTCATCCTCGACAAACTTGCCGGCTGTCTCCATGGCACGCAGCAGTGTCGCCTCGGTGTATGGTTTCGGTGGTTGTGTCCACTTCTCGGCAAGGCTCGGGGTGTGCTCGCCGCTCTCACCCACAGTGAACGACGGCAGCAGCTTGTCGTTATCGCCCTCCTTCTCCTCGTTCTGCTCGTTGGCAAAGACCGCTCGCCAGCCCTGTTCTGTTATCTCCTTGCCGGTCGCTTTGAAGTTCACTCCTGCGCTCTCGCCAAGGACTGTGGTGGTGTTGAACTTGCAGTCGGGGTAGAATATGGCAATGAAATGGCGTGCTACAAGGTCATACACCTTCTTCTCAAGGTCTGTGAGACCCTGTGGATATACGCCTGTGGGTATTATGGCATGGTGGTCGGTTACTTTCTTGTTGTCGAATACCTTCTTTGACTTTGTGAGCGGTTTGCCTGCCAGCGGCATTATCAGCGGCTGGTAGTCGCGCAACCCTTTGAGGATGTTGCCGCATTTAGGGTAGATGTCATCGCTGAGGTAGGTGGTGTCGACACGCGGATAGGTCGTGACCTTTTTCTCATATAGTGACTGTATGGTCTGCAGGGTAACATCGGCCGATAGTCCGAATTTCTTGTTGCAATCGACCTGTAACGATGTCAGGTCATAGAGCCTCGGCGGCAGTTCTGTGCCTTTCTTTGCCGTGACATCAGTAACGGTAAATGGTTGGCCTATGATTTTCTCAAGAGCCTCGCGCCCCTTCTCCTCGCTGTCGAAACGTCCTTCCGTGACGCTGAACGTGGTGTCGCGGTATATGGTCTTCAGTTCCCAATAAGGTTGAGGAACGAAGTTCTCTATCTCGAGATGACGTTTTACAATAAGTGCCAATGTGGGTGTCTGCACGCGTCCTATGGAGAGCACCTGACGGTTCTTGCCATATTTTAACGTGTAGAGCCTGGTCGCGTTCATGCCAAGCAGCCAGTCGCCTATGGCGCGGCTGAGCCCTGCTTCGTACAGCGGCTGATACTCGCTCTGGTCCTTGAGAGTTGCAAAACCTTCACGTATGGCCTCTTCGGTAAGTGATGATACCCAAAGGCGTTTTACAGGGCATCTCGCTTGTGCCTTCTGCATTACCCAACGCTGGATGAGCTCTCCTTCCTGGCCTGCATCGCCGCAGTTCACGATGCCGTCGGCGTTCTGCATAAGACGTTCTATGATTCCGAACTGCTTTTCTATTCCCTTGTCATTGATTAGCTTGATTCCGAATCTTGGCGGTATCATGGGCAGGCTGCCAAGGCTCCACCGCTGCCACAGAGGAGTGTAGTCATGAGGCTCCTTCAGGGTACACAAGTGACCGAAGGTCCAGGTTACCTGGTACCCGTTTCCTTCGTAATATCCGTCGTGGCGGCTTTTGGCTCCCAAAATATCGGCAATCTCCTTTGCAACACTCGGCTTTTCGGCTATGCAGACAATCATTCTTCCCGTTGATATTATTAAGGATTATCTTACAATAACTTTCTTTGTACCTATTATGTATATGCCAGGCTGCAGACCGTCAGTCGCTTCGCTGCGTGTGACATCATTGCGCAGGAGAGTGCCTGTCAGCGAGTATACGTTGACGTTCTTTTCCTCTGATACGGTCCCGTCAATGCCAGTGGCAACTGGTGACTTGGCATATATGTTCACGCTTTTCTGTGTGCCGGTGTAGCATGAGAAACGCGGAGAACTAGTGTTGTACTGCAATGTGTTGCGTGTCTTGTCGCCCTGTGACTTGATGACTGCAAGTGCCTCGCTGCCTATTTTTATTGTCCAGCTGCCGTTGGCGTCGAGCGTGGTTGCTGTCGTGACATAATTCTTTGATGTTGATGTCGCTGCAAGGTATCCGTTGCCTACGTTGAATGCGTATGTACCTTCAATAATGCCCTCCTCAAGAAGGACTATCTGTACATCATCGGCAAGATATGTAATGGTGTTGCCGCTTACCATAATGTCTGTCTTGTCGCGGTAGTTGCCTGCCGATGCGCCCATAGCGTAGTTCTCGTATGCAATTACAATTGAGTCTCCAATGGTCAGCTGTGCGGCATCGGTAACGAGTGTAAAGCTGCCGCTTGTGAAGCTGCCGCCGTTGCCCTCGCTGCCTCCAGCCTCTCCGCCTTCATTGCCGCTGTTGTCGCCATTTGCGGTATTGCCGTCATTCTCGCCCTCGGCTGCAATGAGTTTCACGTTGTCAACCTCGAATGTGCCGGCCTGTGCTGCAGTTCCGATGTATTTGAATGCAAGTACAACAGCCTTGTCGCCCATATATGATGCGGGTATTATAATCTCTTCGGTTGTTGTCTTCTCCCAGTTTAC
This sequence comes from Bacteroidaceae bacterium, assembly GCA_017536695.1. GTDB lineage: Bacteria > Bacteroidota > Bacteroidia > Bacteroidales > Bacteroidaceae > HGM04593. The sequence goes on from JAFXGX010000005.1 coordinate 4,175, forward strand.
GGTGTTCTGCGCAGCGGCAAAATCAATCACCTCCCATGTGGCGTCGGCAATGTTGCCGGTAAAGTCGCGGCTGATGAGCAACTGGTTATACTCCTTTACCTTGTCGGCAGCGCAGTAGCGGATTACATAGTCGAACGTGAGTTTGGCATTGTTGTCCTTTGTGAAGTCCAAGGGTACTGATACTAGCCAGCTCTCGGCATCATTGGGGTTGCCGTCATCATCGTATGAAGTGACCTCGGCGCACTGATACTCAAACATCCAAGGGAACTCGCCGGTAACGTTCATTGGCGTAAAGTTCAGTTTCTCCTGCTCAAAGTCCTCGAACAGTTTCAGATAGTAGCCCTCGGGGACCTCAATCTTTGTCTCATCATCGCCACCGGTGTTTCCGCCTGTGCCGTCCTCAACATCGCCGTTCAGGTGGAATGTGTAGTTGATGGAGTCGCCCCATACATAGTCGGCAAGCTGCGGGTAGTCTATATACGGGTTACGGTTACCCTGTATCTTGGATACAGCATTGTTGCGGTTGACCTCCTTCTCGCTCACAGGGTCCTGCTTGTGCCATTTGAGCAACAGCTTCACGGCCCAGGGTTTCAAGGTGGGGTAGGTACTCTTTTCGTAATTCATCCATGTGTATTCCCAAGTGAGGTCCTGATAGCAAGTGAACATGTACATGAAAGTGCGTGCAAAGTCTCCTTTGTACTCATCGCATGGTTCATAGGCATTCTGGCTGCTGCCGTCGATGTTCGCTTTACCCACAAATGTTACACCATTGTCCCAACTTACGCTTGTGAGCTCGCCCAGTGGGTAGTTGCTCTTGCGGCTGTTGGCATTCTGGTCCGACGGGTTCAGGTGGTGAAGGTCGCAGTAGGCGTTGTTCTTTGTTCCGCCCCACCAGCTCTTTGCCACGCTATGCTCGATGTTCATGCCCGAAACGGCGCTGCCCTTGTTGCCGAAATAACGGACTTCGCTTGAGTACATGTCAAGCACGCGGCGTTTGCCGTTCTCAACTACAGCGTCAGTGGTGTAGAAAGCGCCCCATGTGCTGCTGGTGCCGCTTCCGTAGCTTATCTGCTGATGGTTCTTTATGAGTTTATGCAGTGCTGTTTTCAAAGGCTCTCCGCCTTTTATGCCGTCGATGCTCTTGTAGTAGTCGGCCTGCGCGATGGCTGCCGTTACCGACAGCAGAAGCAGAATCTGTGTAAGAATCCTTTTCATATAGTGTCTTTCTATTTGTTCGTTTCTTTTCCTGTGCAAAGGTAGGTTTTTATTGTTTCAGGCGGAAATTATCTTCAGGAAAGTTCTATTACCTCAAGTCCCTTTATCTCTTTGCCGTCGATAATGAACTTTACAAGGGTGCGCACCTGCTGCCAGCCCTGACGTCCTGCCGCACCGGGGTTTATATGCAGACAACCGGCAACCTCGTCGTACATAACCTTGAGTATATGAGAGTGTCCCGAGATGAACAGTTGCGGGCGCTCCTCGTATATCAGCTTGCGCACACTTGAGTCGTATCGGCCTGGGTAGCCTCCTATGTGTGTCATTATTACATTACACTCTTCGACCTTGAACTTGAGCACATCACTGAAACGCAGGCTCAACTCGCTCCCGTCGATATTACCGCATACGGCACGTACGGGGCAGTGCGCCTCCAGCTGGTTTATGATTACCTCGCTGCCTATGTCTCCTGCATGCCATATCTCATCGCAGTCGGCAAAATGGTGCAGGTATCTGTCGTCCCACCAGCTGTGTGTGTCCGACATGAGACCTATGCGCTTCATAATGCAAGGCGTTGTCTGATATAGTTGCACAGGAACTCGGTCGTTCCCTCAATGCCCATGTGCGATGCGTTGATGCAGAGGTCATAGCAACGTGCCTCGCCCCAACGTGTGGTGGCATAGAAATCGTGGTACTGACGGCGGCGCTTGTCGCCTTTCTCCATAATCTCCATGGCTTTATCACGCCCCACGTTGTCATGTTTCATTATATACTTGATGCGCTCCTCGCTGTCGGCTGTGATGAAGATGCTTATCATTCTTGGGTGGTCGCGTAGCACATACTCGGCGCAACGGCCTACAATGACGCAACTCTCGCGCTCGGCAAGGTTGCGTATGGCTTCGCTCTGTATGGCGAAAAGCTGGTCGGCATCCATGCAACTGCTGCCCGAGAAAATCTCGGCTATGGCTCCATGAATGCTGAATACGCTCCCAGTGAAGGCATGCGATTCACGTTCATCGGCATTCTCGAAGACTGTGGTGTCAAGTCCGCTCTCGCGTGCCGCGACCTCAAGCAGCTTCTTGTCATAGAACTTTATGCCAAGGCGTTCGGCTATTTTCTCGGCTATCTCCTTGCCGCCGCTGCCAAGCTCGCGGCCAATTGAAATTATGATGTTTTTCATGACTTCTGCTTTTATTTGTTATTTGTAATCAGTCCGGCTTTGCTCCATTCGCGGAACTGGAGCATGAGCATTATGACTGTCAGAATCGCGGCAATGATGTCCGAGATTGGCATGCTGTACCATACTCCTTTCTCTCCGATGAAATGGGGCAGAATTAGCAGCAACGGGATAAGCAGCAGCACCTGACGGGTAAGTGAAAGGAATATCGACTTGTTGACAAGGCCCACGCTCTGGAAAAAGTTTGTCGTTACAAGCTGGAAACCGATAAACGGCATGAATATGCACATTGTCTTCATCGCCCATGCGGCATGTTCTATGAGTGCAGGCTCAGTGGTGAAGGCCTTTGCTACCGTCTCCGGGATGAATTCGCAAATGATGAATCCCAGTGTGGTGACAAGTGTCGCCCAGAATATCGTGTGCATCAGTGCACTCTTCACGCGGTCATGGCGCTTGGCACCATAGTTGTAGCCCACGATAGGCTGCATGCCTTGGGTTAGTCCGAGGACCACCATCACGAATATGAACTGCATGCGGTTGGCAATGCCATAGGCTGCAATGGATGTGTCTCCGTTCTCTCCGTAGTTACGCAGGCCTTTGTTGATGATGATGACAACGATGCACGCTGCAGCGTTGATGAAGAACGGGGACATGCCGATACTCAATATGCCTTTTACAATGTCGGCTTTGGGTTTGTAAATGCCCCTTTGCAGGTGCAGAAGTTCATTGGGATTGCTCAGCAACTTGATTTGCCACATGAGCGTGGTGCACTGTGCAAGGATTGTGGCAAGAGCTGCGCCCCTGATACCCCATCCGAGCACGAATATGAATATTGGCGCGAGTACAACATTCATGACAACCGTTATGATGGTCGCGTACATCGCCTGCTTTGGATGCCCCGATGAGCGCAGGGCTGCGTTTATGCCGAAATAGAGGTGTGTCACGACGTTGCCGAGCAGGATTATCTCCATAAAATCCCTTGCGAAAGGCAGAGTGGCTTCGCTGGCACCGAAGAAAAATAGAATGTCATCCAGAAACATGAATGAGATTGTGGCAAACAGTACTCCGACTATTATGTTCAGCGTTACAAGGTTGCCCAGAATATGCTTTGCCGAGTCGTAGTCTCTCTGTCCCAGGCGCACTGACAACTGTGTGGCTCCTCCCACGCCTACCATGGCACCGAATGCTGCCGACAGGTTCATGAATGGGAATGATGTGGCAAGTCCCGAGATGGCCTCGGCGCCGACATTGGGGATGTGCCCAATGAAGATGCTGTCAATCATGTTGTAGAGCGATGCTGCCGTCTGTGCGATGATTGCCGGTATGGCATATTGCATAAGCAGCTTGCCCACTTTCTCTGTCCCAAGTTCCGTAGGGACCTTACGTCCTGTATTATTGCTCATAAAAAATATAAAAAACGACTTATGTAATTGCAAAATTCGCTATTTTTGCGAATGGAAAAGGCTACATGAAACCTTTTGCAAAATTAGATATTTTTTTTGACAGAACGGCGTGTTGATTGATTATGTTTGAAGAAAAAAGTGTTCTTGTTGGAATGAGCGGCGGTATTGACAGTACTGCAGTGTGCTGCATGCTCCTTGAGCAGGGCTATCGGGTAGAAGGGCTTACATTCGTGACCTGTGATGCCGGGCTCAAGGCTGTGGAGAATGCTGCCGCACTTGCAGAGCGCCTGGGAATACCGCATCATGTGGCCGATATACGCAAGGAGTTCAGGAGTCTTGTCGTGGAGCTTTTTATTGAGAGCTATCTTTCAGGACGTACCCCAAATCCTTGTGTCAACTGCAACCCTCTTGTCAAGTTCCGCCTTCTCGAGGAGTGGGCCGACAGGCTTGGCTGTACATATATTGCCACGGGACATTATGTTAGGACGGAGAGTGGAGAGCGGAAAGGGGTAATAGGAAAGAAATACTACATTGTTACTGGTGATGATGACCGCAAGGACCAGAGCTATTTCCTCTGGAGGCTTACCCAACAGCAGCTCTCAAGGGTGCTTTTCCCGCTTGGCGGCATGGAGAAACCGCAGGTGGTGGAGTATCTCAAAAAACATGGCTATGAGCATGTGGCTTCGGGTGGCGAGAGTATGGAGGTCTGCTTCATTCCGGGCGACTATCGTGACTTTATAAGGGAGAATGTTCCCGATATCGATACCCGTATCGGGGCCGGCTCGTTTGTCGACAGCGAAGGGCGTATGCTTGGAAGGCATGCAGGCTTCCCCTTCTACACGATAGGGCAGCGAAAGGGGCTTGGGATAGCATTGGGATATCCTGCTTATGTGTTGAAGATTAATGCCGCAAAGAATACTGTCATGCTCGGACGTGAGGAGCAGTTGCTCGTGAGGCATATGCTCATAGAGGAACCGCAATGGGTCGATGGTGTTCCTTCGGGGCTTACGGTGCGAGTGCGTTACCGAAGTCGTCCTGTGGCGTGTGATGCTCCTGTGGCGACAGACGACGGCCGTTGGCTTTTAAGACTGCATGAGCAGGTGTCGGCAATAACACCCGGTCAGTCGGCTGTCTTCTATTGTGGGAATGTAGTGGTCGGCGGTGCGTTCATTGCCGACCAACGGGGTATAAACCAATGGATAAGTGCCGATGAATAGTATGGAAGAACCGCTTACCCTCCAAGGTCTTAACAGCATGGTGCGTGCTGCTGTCAGCGAGGCGTTGCCGTCGCGTTACTGGGTGACAGGCGAACTCAGCGAGGTGCGTGAGACTACGGCCGGACATTGTTATATAGAACTGGTACAGCGCGATGAGGCTACAGGAGAGATTGTAGCCAAGGCGCGCGGGACAATATGGGCGCGTATATATTCGCTTCTGCGTCCCTGTTTCCTCGAGGAGACAGGCCAACCTTTCGCTATGGGGCTGAAGGTGCTCCTTCAGGTAACGGTGGGCTTCCACGAATTTTATGGCTATGCACTCGATGTCTGCAATATCGACCCTACATATACGGTGGGCGAAATGGCTCGCCGCAGGCAGATAATCATAAAGCAACTGACCGATGAGGGAGTTATAGACCTGAACAAGGAACTGCCTTTCCCTCTTCTGCCGCAGCACATTGCTGTGATATCATCGCCCACTGCTGCAGGCTATGGCGATTTCTGTGACCAGCTCCTCGGCAACAGGTATGGTTTCGTGTTCTATCCGCATCTGTTTCCGTCACCCATGCAGGGCAATGGGGTGGAGCAGGGTATAATAGCTGCGCTTGACCGCATTGCTGCAGATATTGACATGTGGGATGTTGTCATCATAATACGAGGTGGCGGTGCAACCAGCGAACTCTCATGCTTCGATACTTATGACCTTGCCAATAACTGCGCGCAGTTCCCGCTCCCGATTATAACGGGTATTGGGCATCAGCGTGATGAAAGTGTGCTTGACATTGTGGCGCATACAAGGGCAAAGACTCCTACTGCGGCCGCGGAGCTTCTTATTCATGCGATGCTTGAACAGAGCATATTTGTGGGGAATATGATGCAGGGGATAGCCGATGCAGTCGCCCGTCGCATGGAGAGCGAGCAGCAGCGTGTGCATTCGCTGCTGAACCGCCTGCCTTTGAGTGCCGCACTCTTCATGCAGGGGCAGAAGGCACGTATGCAGTCATATGTCCGGTTGCTTGGTTCTTCTGCGGCTATGTTCGTGAAGGAACAGCAGCATAGGTTCGATGTGTGGCAGGGCATTCTTGATGCGGCGGCTCCTGAGCGCATACTCTCTCTCGGGTACAGCATAACGCGTATTAACGGCAAGGCGGTACGTTCGCCCGATGATGTGGCACCCGGCGATGAGGTCGTTACCACAGTTGCGGGTGGGAAGTTTACAAGTACAGTTGAAGACAAAAAACAGAAACGATAATATGGATAAGATGACTTATACAAAGGCGGTGGCACGTCTTGAGGAGATAATGGAGACCGTGCAGGGCGGCAAACTCGATGTCGATGAACTTTCGGGTCTCCTTAAGGAGGCTTCTGAGCTTGTGAAATTCTGTCGCGAAAAACTATACAAAGTCGATGAGGAGGTAAAGGCGTTGATTGATGATAATTTCGGCGAATAAGAAAACAGCATCGGATTTGTTTTCGCTTGTTGTGCAAAATTAGTATCTTCGCGCCACAAAAGAAAAAAACTATGGAAATGGAAACATTGGATTGGTCAAATCTCGGTTTCGGTTATCGCAGGACCGACGGCAACGTGCGCTGTGTATATAAGGACGGTGCGTGGGGCGAGGTTCAGGTGTGTACCGATGAGAACATATCGCTGCATATGGCAGCAACATGCCTGCACTATGGTCAGGATGCCTTTGAGGGCCTCAAGGCCTTCCGTGGCAAGGACGGCAAGGTGCGCATTTTTCGTCTTGAGGCGAACGCAGAGCGTCTGCAGAGCAGCTGCGACGGCATAATGATGCCTCGTGTAAGCACGGACCTGTTCCGTGAAATGGTAACGAAGGTGGTTGCGCTCAACGAGCGTTTTGTGCCGCCGTACGAGAGCGGTGCATCGCTTTATATCCGCCCGCTTCTGATAGGTACAAGCGCGCAGGTTGGCGTGAACCCATCTAAGGAGTATCTGTTCGTTATCTTTGTTACTCCGGTAGGCCCTTACTACAAGGCTGGCTTTGCAGTCAACAACTGCGTGATATTCCGTGACATCGACCGTGCGGCGCCGCTCGGTACCGGCCGTTTCAAGGTCGGCGGCAACTATGCTGCCGGAATGAGGGCAAGCTATGCTGCTCATGAGCAGGGATATGCTTGTGAAATTTATCTCGATGCAAAGGAGAAGAAATATATCGATGAGTGTGGCGCTGCCAATTTCATAGGCATAAAAGGTAACAGCTACATAACTCCAAAGTCAACTTCCATTCTTCCTTCGATAACCAACAACAGCCTTATGCAGATAGCTCGTGACATGGGGATGACCGTGGAGCAGCGTCCTGTACCCGAGGAGGAACTGAGCACGTTTGAGGAGGCTGGTGCATGCGGTACTGCTGCGGTAATTTCTCCGATAGGGCGCATCGATGATGTGGAGCAGGGCAAGAGTTATATCATTGCCAAGGATGGCAAGCCCGGTCCTGTGCTTACCTCGCTCTATGAGAGATTGCGTGCAATACAGTATGGCGATGTGGAAGATACTTATGGTTGGGTAACCATCGTTGAATGATTATAATCTATGGGTAAAGGAAAACTGAAGAAATTTGCCGACATGGCGGCATATCCCAACGTCATCGAACACCCTTATTCTGTAATTGATGACGTGGAGTTCCCTTTGAAAGGCAACTGGAAAAGCGACTTTTTCAAGAATGACAATCCTATAGTCCTTGAGCTCGGTTGCGGCAGGGGTGAGTATACAGTTGCTCTTGCTCGCCGTTTCCCCGAGAAGAACTTCATAGGTGTCGATATCAAGGGCGCGCGCATGTGGACAGGTGCTACCGAGGCTATGGAGAACGGTCTGTCGAACGTAGGCTTCCTGCGTACCAATATCGAGATTATCGACAGGCTGTTTGCAGCCGGCGAAGTAAGTGAGATATGGCTTACATTCCCCGACCCGCAGATGAAGAAGTATACGAAGAGATTGACTTCATCGCTCTTCCTTGCACGTTACAGGAATATCCTTGCGGATGACGCTGTGGTGCACCTGAAGACCGACAGTAACTTCATGTTCACATATACCAGATACATTGCCGAGGTCAATGCCCTGCCTGTCGTTGAGTGCATAGAGGACGTGCATGGCCGGGATGAGGTCAGTGACGTGTTGCAGATACGTACATATTACGAATCGCAGTGGATTTCACGCGGTATAACTATCAAGTATATCGCCTTTAACCTGCCTGCGAAGGAACAGTACGAAGAACCTGATGTTGAAATTGAAATGGATGAGTACCGCAGCTACGGACGCAGCAAGCGCAGTTCTCTGGAAACAAGCAAATAGGAAATTATGTTCAAGCATATTGTAATGTGGCGATTCATTGATGGCGCCAAAGGTAAGAGTAAGAGCGAACATGCCCTTTGGGTAAAGGAGAACCTTGAGGCTCTTGTGGGTGTTGTACCCGAAATCCGTTCGCTCGAGGTGGGTGTGAATGTATGTACTGCAGATACGGCCTATGATGCGGTACTGGTCTCAGTGTTTGATGACGCCGAGGCTATGGAACGTTATAAGGTGCACCCGGCACATGTGGCTGTGGCTGCATATTTTAAAGGTATAACAGAGGGTCGCGCTGAGGCGGACTATGAACTGTAAAACGTTTAAGGTTAAATGTTTAATGTTTAAAGGGTAGACAGTTGTCATGTTTGGCCTGATAAACAAGCGAAATTGTTATGGCATTATATCCAAAACTTATACTTGATGCACTGGAGAAGGTGCGCTATCCCGGCAATGGCAAGAATCTTGTCGAGGCCGAGATGGTTGATGACAATATACGAATTGACGGGAACAAGGTGAGTTTCTCATTGATTTTTGACAAACCTACCGACCCGTTCATCCGTTCGGTGGTAAAGTCGGCCGAGGCAGCTATCCTTACCTATGTTGGCAAGGATGTCGAGATTGCAGGTAATATCAGCGTGGTAAGCCGTCAGGCTGCCCGCCCCGAGGTAGGCAAGTTCCTGCCGCAAGTGAAGAACGTGATTGCAATCTCTTCGGGTAAAGGCGGTGTGGGCAAGTCAACCGTGTCGGCAAATCTTGCCATTGCTCTTGCACGCCTGGGCTATAAGGTGGGTCTGCTTGATGCCGATATCTTCGGTCCCTCTATCCCCAAGATGTTCAGCGTGGAGGATGAGCGTCCTTATAGCGAGAATATTGACGGCCGTGACCTAATCCTGCCAATAGAGAAGTATGGTGTCAAGATACTCTCAATAGGCTTCTTCGTTGACCCTGAGCAGGCAATCCTGTGGCGTGGCGGTATGGCAAGCAATGCTCTCAAGCAGCTCATTGCCGATGCTGCATGGGGAGAACTCGACTACTTCCTCATTGACCTTCCGCCGGGTACGAGCGACATTCACCTGACTATTGTCCAGTGCCTTGCCTTGACCGGTGCTGTCGTTGTGACTACTCCGCAGGAGGTGTCGTTGGCAGCAGCCATCAAGGGAGTGAATATGTTCGTGAACGAGAAAGTCGGTGTGCCCATTCTTGGTGTCGTGGAGAATATGGCATGGTTCACTCCTGCCGAGCTGCCGGAGAACAGGTATTATATCTTCGGCAAGGATGGCGGCAAGCGCATGGCCGAGGCTTTCAATATTCCTCTGATTGGTCAGATACCGCTTGTGCAGAGTATCTGCGAGAGTGGCGATGAGGGTGTTCCCATCGCGATGAAGGCGGATAGCCCTGATGGACAGGCGTTCATACAGCTTGCGGCAAAGCTGGTCGAGAAGACCGAGAAACGCAACGCTGAGCTTCCCGAGACAAAGATTGTGGGAACACACAGATAAGACAACAGTTACATATATAAGAGGCTGACTAAAAAGGCTCTTTTGTTGTTACGCTTGCCCGAAAAATACTCATTTACGCTTAGTAAACTGCGTTTTTTCGGGCTTCGCAAGCCTAAAAATAGCTCTTTTTATCCAACCTCCCTACAACGTGGGTGACCCATTTCACTTTTGGGTCACCCACTTTATAGTTTCTCTATCTGATAATAGAAATAGACTGCAGCGAAAATGAATACCGCCCCTATTGCTCCGTAGACCCAACGGGCACCTCGCCTTCCCAGTCGCGTCACAAGAAAACTTGCATTGTCGGCTGTGAAGAACCAGTCCCAGTCGAGCAGTGAGGCAAGCAGCGAAACGATGCCTGCCAGCAGGAATATGACCTGTACGACGTTGTGAAGTATCATGCTGCCTGTCAGCTGTTCTGTGGTGTCCAGCCTTGTGCCTTGAGCTCCATCTCTACACCGTCTCGGGTAATAAGGGCAAGTCCCATGCTCTCGCTCACGATGTGTCCGATGATGCGTACTTCCTTCATCGCCGCAACCTTTTCGTGGTCGGCAATGGGTACGGTAAACAGCAACTCAAAGTCTTCGCCACCGTTAAGGGCGCATGTGGTCACATTCATGTTGAGCTCTTCGGCCATAATGGCTGTCTGGTAGTCAATGGGGATGCGCTCCTCATATATCCTGCAGCCGGTACCGCTCTGCTTGCATATGTGCATGAGCTCCGAAGAGAGACCGTCGCTTATGTCAATCATTGCTGTAGGTCTAACCCCCTCCTCGCGCAGTTTCTCGATGACCTCCTTGCGGGCTTCGGGCTTCAGCTGGCGTTCGAGGATATACTCCTTGCCCTGGAAATCGGGCTGTATGTCCTGGCCGGCAGTAGCTATCTTCTCGCGCTCGAGCAACTGTAGTCCCATGTATGCGGCACCCAAGTTGCCTGTCACGCAAATCAGGTCGGTCTCCTTTGCCTCGCTGCGCTTTACTGCAGTGCCTTTGGGGGCTGTACCAATGGCTGTAATGCTTATGGCGAGTCCTGTGAGCGATGATGTGGTGTCTCCGCCCACAATGTCTACACCGTATTGTTGGCAAGCGAGCCTGATGCCTGCGTACAGCTCCTCGACATCCTCGATGCAGAACTTACGACTCAAAGCGAGCGATACAGTAATCTGTTTCGGGGTGCCGTTCATGGCATATATATCCGAAATGTTCGCGATAACAGCCTTGTAGCCAAGGTGTTTGAGCGGGAAGTATGTGAGGTCGAAATGAACTCCCTCCATAAGCAGGTCTGTAGTGACAAGAGTCTCTTCGTCGCCGCTGAATTGCAGGATGGCTGCATCATCTCCGATGCCCTTTACGGTCTCCTTGTTCTCGCACTTTATATCCTTTGTAATCTTCTCGATGAGGCCGAACTCGCCGAGAGAAGATATCTCGGTACGTTTTGTCGTGTTCATATACGGTGTTATGCTCTGTTGATGATTTCGCGGAATATTGTAGTCATCTTGGGCTGTGCCTCATCGGCAGCTTTCTGAACCTCCTCGTGGCTGCACTCGACAACGATGCCCTCGACACCGAGGTCGGTAATTACAGAGATTCCGAACACACGTATGCCGCAGTGGCGTGCAACGATGACTTCGGGTACGGTTGACATGCCTACGGCATCGCCGCCCATGCGGTGGAACATGCGGTACTCGGCAGGAGTCTCGAATGTGGGGCCTTGTGTGCCAAGGTAGACACCCTCGACAACGCGTATTCCCTTCTCGGCTGCAATCTCCTTCGCCATGGCAATCAGCTGTTTGTCATATGCTGTGCTCATGTCGGGGAAGCGGTCGCCGTAGGGGATGTTCTTTCCGCGCAGCGGATGCTCGGGGAAGAAATTGATGTGGTCGTTGATAATCATCAGGTCACCTATGAGGAAGTCGGGGTTCATGCCGCCTGCCGCGTTTGAAACGAAAAGGGTTTTGATACCCAGCTCGCGCATAACGCGTACGGGGAATGTAACCTCCTTCATCGAGTATCCTTCATAGAAATGGAAACGGCCCTGCATTGCCATAATCTCCTTGTTGCCCAGCTTGCCGAAGATGAGCTTGCCTGAATGACCCTCTACAGTAGAGAGCGGGAAGTTGGGTATGTCCTTGTACTCAATCTCGTACTTGTCTGTTATCTCGTTTACAAGGCTGCCGAGTCCGGTTCCGAGTATGATGGCTGTCTCGGGCGCTGTAGTCATTTTCCCTCTGAGGAATTCAGCGGTTTCTTGAATTTTCTGTAACATAGTCTTCTATTATTTGGTTAAACATTTTCTCTTTTCCTTCGAGAATCTCCACCTTTATGGGCAGGACATATATATTCTCCTTTGCAATAATCGGCAGCTCATCCCTCTCCTGCAGTCTTGTAGCGTCCTTCTCGGTCGTGATTATGGCTTTTCGGGTTCCCTTCATCTCCTTGAAGCGTGCCGCAATTCCCTTCAGCTCATCGGCAGTGAAATTATGATGGTCGCCGAACTGCATCAGTTCCACCCTTGCACCTCTTCTCTCTATCTCCTCTTTCAGCGGCGTGGGGTTGGCGATGCCTGTCACAAGCAGAATCTCGTTGCACTGCGATATCTCATCAAGTGCCGCGGCCTCCCTGAACAGCGGGTAATGTTTGCCGTATCTCATCGCCGAGAAGAATACGGGGATATCCTTCATGCCTTTTATGTAATTACGGCACCATTCCGCCTGTTCCGGAGTGAGGTTCCTGCACTTTGTCATGATGACAATGTCGGCGCGTGTGATGCCGCTGATGTTCTCGCGCATGCGTCCGAAAGGCAGCACGCAATCCTGCCATATCGGCCGGTTGCTGTCAATGAGCAGAATGTTCAGCCCTGCCTTCACGTGGCGGTGCTGATAGGCATCATCGAGCAGTATTACCTCAATGTCCTTGACGTCTGCAAGCAATCTTTCGATTCCTGTGACGCGTTTCTCACATACAGCAACATCAATGTCGGGGTATTTGTTCTTTATCTGGAACGGCTCATCACCGAGAGTCGGCATCGATGATGAGTCATCAGCCTTTATGTATCCCTTGCTCCTGCGTCCGTAGCCGCGGCTCAGCACTGCTGTGCGGAACTTTCTGCCCAACAATTCTATAAGGTATTCGGTGTGTGGGGTCTTACCTGTGCCGCCCACCGTTATGTTGCCGATACAGATTGTAGGCACATGGAACCCTCGGGACTCGATGACTCCGTGGTCAAAGAGCCTGTTGCGTATGGCTGTAATCCATTGGTATGGGTTGATGGCATCACATACTCTTGCCGTTATGCCTCTTCTTGCGTCAATCATTCTTTTGTTATAGTCATATCCTTTGTGCAAAATTAACCAATAATTCAATATAAGGTGTTTTACGCGCGCGTTTCTTTTCTATTTATTCATGCTGCCAAATGTTAAAAAAACTTATTTCTTTCTTTTTTCTCTGTCAGCCCAATCATTTTCTTTAGAAATGTTCATTGATTTGAAAAAAAAAGTTACTTTTGCCGTGAAATAGAGTGCAGTTTGCGAAAAAAGTTGTAAATTGCATGCCGATTAGCAGTATGCACGAGCCGGGAAAGATGCTCGAGTGGTTGAAGAGGCACGCCTGGAAAGCGTGTATACGCCAAAAGTGTATCGGGGGTTCGAATCCCCCTCTTTCCGCTGATTTTGAATGAATTAACTTTAAAATATTAATCTAAAAATTACACAAAATGAAAAAACTTTTTGCAATCGTTGCAGTTTTGGGTTTGTTTGGTACAGCTCAGGTTGCTGCACAAACTGAGGACGTTAACAATGTTCAGCAGACAGAGGCAGTTGTTGATTCTGCTGCAGTAGAGGCAAATGAGGCAGTTGCTATCGAGGAACCTGCAGCTGAGGAACCTGCAGCAGAGGCTCCTGCTCAGGTTGTTGAGGAAGAGGGCATCGCTGGTGTTCACAAGTCACTCAAGACAAAGTTTATTGAAGGTGGTGCCGAGTTCATGGCTCTTGTAGCCATTGCGATGGTTATCGGTCTTGCATTCTGTGTTGAGCGTATCATCTATTTGAGCATGGCTCAGGTTAACACAAAGAAGCTTATGGCTGGTATCGCTGATGCATTGTCAAAGAAGGACGTTGAGGCAGCTAAGGAGCTTTGCCGCAACACAGCAGGTCCTGTTGCAGCTATCTGCTACCAGGGTCTTCTCCGTATCGATGAGGGTCTTGAGACAGTTGAGCGTTCAGTGGTTTCTTACGGAAGCCTCCAGTCTTCAATGCTCGAGAAGAACTGTTCATGGATTACATTGTTCATTGCCATGGCTCCATCACTCGGATTCTTGGGTACTGTGATCGGTATGGTCATGTCATTCGACGAAATCCAGCAGAAGGGTGATATCTCTCCAACTATCGTTGCCGGTGGTATGAAGGTCGCTCTTATCACAACTATCTACGGTATTCTTGTAGCTCTTATCCTTCAGGTATTCTACAACTTTATCCTTACCAAGATTGAGGCTCTCGTTTCAGACATGGAGGATAGCTCAATCACTCTCCTTGATCTTTTGACAAAGTTTAATTTGAAGAAGTAATAACAGCTAAATAAATTTATATAGTTATGAAAGCTGATTTGTATATTAAGTTGTCCAAATATGTATTGCTGGCGCTGCTTGCTGTAACGTTGGTTATACTTGGCCTCTTCTTCTTCGTTGGTTTCGACAACGAGGTCGTATTGCCAGGCCAGGAGAAACCGCTTACCGACCCGCAGTTCTTGCCTGCACTCATGTGGTGGATATATATATTGGTGATTGTTCCTATCGTTCTGATTCTTGTTTATCAGACAGCAGGTTTGGTAAAGAAGTTTATGGATAACCCCAAGGAAGCTGCAAAGGGTCTTGTAGGTCCTTTCCTGGCTATCGCTCTTGTAGTTGTAGCTTACGTTATTGCAGCGTCTGCCGATTCAAACTCTCTTGAGGCAATCCAGAACGGTACAGTAGCTCCTATCCTTATCAATAATGTCGTTTGCGAGGATACAGGTTCAATGGTTCTGACAGATGCTCTGCTCTATGTACAGTATGTGTTGGTTCTCATCTGTGTTGTTGTAACAATCGTCAGCCTTACAGGCTTGTTTAAGTACGTTAACAAAGTTAAGTAACAGTCATGGCAAAAGGTAATAGAAAAGTACCCGGAATCAACGCAAGTTCAACTGCGGATATTTCATTTATCCTGTTGATCTTCTTCCTTGTCGTGACTTCTATGAGCCATCAGACAGGTCTGAATTCGCGTCTTCCGGAAAAAACAGAGGATAATACCCCTCCGCCAAAGATTCTGCAGAGAAACGTTCTTGCTGTTAATGTGAACATGCACAGTAAGGTTCTCGTTAAGCCAGGAGATATGGAGGTCGGTGAGTTTGAGAGCAGATATGGCGTTAAGGTAACTGATGTGCCTTTTGAAAAACTGCGTTGGATTGCCAAGGATTTCATCCGTAACCAGATAACCGACCCGCTCGGCAATGTGGTTGTTAATGAGCTTGAGGCGTATCCGGTAATGATTGACACATTCGTGATTTGGAAGGACAAGGATGGTAATCAACATGCTCTCCCCGATGGTCAGCCACGCAGAATCTCAAAGAACCACGTCATTACTTTGACCACAGACCGTGCTTCAGAGTATAGTGTATACTTCAAGGTTGCCAACGAGCTGTATGGTGCTTACAACGAGTTGCGTAACGAACTCGCAGAAGAGGCATATGGCAGACCTTATGCTGAACTCGACGGTAACCAGCAGGAGGTTTGTCAGCAGTACTACAAGATGAAGATCTATGAGGCTAAACCGCAAGAGTATACTGTAAACGTTCAACAATGATTAAGCTATGAGTAAATTTAACAATAAAGGAAAGGCAGAGATGCCTGAGTTGAATACATCGTCACTCCCTGACTTGATCTTCTCAATCCTTTTCTTCTTCATGATTGTAACATCAATGCGCGAAGAGGAGTTGAAGGTTGAGTTCAAGGCCCCGTCAGGTACAGAGCTCTCAAAGATTGAACGTAAGACATCTGCGATAAATCTTTATATCGGAACTCCTAACCAGAGTTATGCAAAGCAGCTCGGTTCCGGTACCCGTGTACAGATCAATGACAAGTTCATTGAGGTGTACGAGGTGGGTAAGCATGTTGCTGAGGAACACAATACCATGAAGGGTGAAGATAAGGCCAACATGCGTGTTGTACTCAAGGTCGATGCCGGTGATGGTGCCGAGGGCCGTAAGCGTCCAAGTACCCAGATGGGTGTCGTGAGCGACGTGAAGGAGGAGCTTCGCGAGATTGGTGCCTTGTCAATCATGTACTCTGCTGAGTATGATGTCAAGAGAAATGAACAGTAATTGAAATCTGATACTGAAAAAGCCGCAGCAACGCTGCGGCTTTTTTTGTGTATGAGTAGATAGTGATTATAAAACCGCTTGTGCGGTAACGCTTAAGTTTGTTTACAGAATTGTTTTCTGGTGTTGAATGGCTATGCCTTACGGGCTGTTCTGCGTGGAGCCTTCCGGTAGTCAGTTCTTTCTTCTTGCATAGGTCACGAAACTGTATTCGTACTCATGTTTCTCGTCCTTGCCGAATTTTTCCTCTTCAATTATTTCCCAATCGCGTCTGCTGAATTCCGGGAAAAATGCATCTGCCTTTTCGGGCGTGTCTTTTACTTCGGTCAGGCAAAGGATGTCTGCCATGGGCATAGCAGCGCGATAGAGAGTTTCGCCGCCGATGATGTATACAACTTCCTCGTTGTTGCAGTTTGCGAGAGCCTCCTCGAGCGAATGGAATGTCTCTGCTCCGGGGAATTCGTTATGCTTGCGTGAGAGTACGATGTTTCTGCGGTTGGGAAGCGCTCCCTTGGGGAGTGAGCGGAATGTGTTGCTGCCCATGATTATCGTGTGTCCGGTAGTCAGTCCTTTGAAACGCTTCAGGTCATTGGGAAGCCAGTATATGAGCTTGTTCTCGAAGCCTATGGCGTTGTTCTCTGCAATTGCTGCTATGAGTGCGATTTTCTGCATGATGTAAACTGAAAGGTAAAAGGTAAAAACGGAAAGCTGAAAGGTGCAGAGCGGCTCTTTGGATGTCTGTGGGTCTTTCAGGCCTTTTATGTATGTTGTGGTGGGGCGTGACTTGCTTATACTGCTACCACCCCCTTGATGTGTGGGTGTGCATCGTAGTCTTCAAGCGAGAAGTCCTCGAACTTGAACGAGAAGATGTCCTTTACATCGGGGTTTAGAACCATACGTGGCAACTTCTTCGGCTCGCGTGTGAGTTGCAGTCTTGCCTGCTCGATATGGTTCAGGTAGAGGTGTGCATCACCCAACGTGTGTATGAACTCACCTGCCTTGAGGCCTGTTATCTGTGCCATCATCTGCAGTAGCAGTGCATACGACGCAATGTTGAACGGAACACCAAGGAAACAGTCTGCACTGCGTTGGTACAGCTGAAGGCTGAGCTTGCCGTCAGCAACATAGAACTGGAACATGGCGTGGCATGGCGGCAGGTTCATGTTCTTTATGTCGGCCACATTCCATGCGTTCACGATGATTCTGCGCGAGTCGGGGTTGTTCTTTATGGTTTCGACAACCTCCTTTATCTGGTCGATATGTTCGCCGTCATACCCTGGCCATGAGCGCCATTGGTAACCGTAGATGTGTCCAAGGTCGCCGTTCTCATCCGCCCATTCATTCCAGATACGCACTCCGTTTTCCTGAAGGTATTTCACGTTGGTGTCACCGTTGAGAAACCACAGCAGTTCGTGGATTATTGACTTGAGGTGCAGTTTCTTGGTGGTAAGGCAGGGAAAGCCCTCTTCGAGGTTGAAACGCATCTGGTGACCGAATACGCTTATGGTGCCGGTGCCGGTCCTGTCATCTTTCTTTGTTCCTTCGGTCAGGATTCTGTCAAGTAGGTCAAGGTATTGTTTCATGATTGTCGGTTTTCTTGATGTAATAACTGCGAAGATACAATAATTATGCGAAAGTGAAATCTGAAAATGTGTAAATTCTTTCCGCTAAACTCAGCCTGTCTTAAAATTATTTATATTATTTAATTATATAGCATAAATGGCGGCGTTAATGCATATTTTTTGTATCTTTGCGCTTAGGCATGAAAATGGCCTGAATCCGCTGAAGCTATTACTTATGAATCTGAATGCTGAATTTATAGAAAGGACAGAGACCCTTTTTGGCAAGGCTGTTTATGACCGCTTTGCGCAGGCGCTTGATGAGGAGCCTGTTGTCAGCATCCGTCATAATGAATTGAAGCGCTTTTCCGGTATTGATGGCGACAATGTCCCTTGGACATCGTTGGGCTGTTATCTCGCAGAACGTCCGGCATTTACTGCTGACCCATTGTTTCATGCGGGATGCTATTATGTCCAGGAGGCTTCATCAATGTTTCTGGAACAGGTGGTAAGGCAGTTTGTGGCTTCACCAGTGCGTGCTCTCGATCTGTGTGCGGCACCAGGTGGCAAGTCGACACATCTGCACACGTTGCTGCCCGAGGGGAGCATGCTCGTGTCGAACGAACCTATGCCGTTGCGTGCGCAGGTGCTTGCCGAGAATGTGATAAAGTGGGGGCGTGCATCAGCGCTGGTCACAAAGAACGAACCTGCCGACTTTGCATCGTTCAGGAATTTCTTTGACTTTGTGCTTGTCGATGCGCCATGCTCGGGCGAGGGTATGTTCCGTAAGGACTCCTTTGCAGTGGAGCAGTGGAGCGTCCCGAATGTGAGGCAGTGTGCGGCCAGACAGCGTGAGATTGTCGCAGATATCTGGGAATCATTACGCCCTGGCGGCCTTATGGTATACAGTACATGTACATTCAACCGCGAGGAGAATGAGGATTGTGTGGAGTGGATAGCGGGGAATCTTGGCGCAGAGGTTTTGAAAGTTGATGTTGCTGACGAGTGGGGCATAACAGGCTCGCTCACTACAAAAGGACTGCCCGTTTATCGCTTTATCCCTGGCTTTACCAGGGGCGAGGGACTTTTTATGGCCCTGTTGCGAAAGGATGGCGATGCTTCTTTAGCGCAGCCCCGCATGCCGCGTCTGAAGGTGGCCGACAAAATAGTGAAAGAGGAGGTCGGCCGGTGGCTCAGGGAACCTGGAATGTTCGACTTTGTTATGAGCGGTGAAACGGTAGTGGCTATGCCGAAGGAACATACGGCGGCAATGATGGCGCTCTGTCAGAAACTGAGAGTACTGCATTGTGCTCTGCCTCTTGCCGAGGCCAAGAACAACAAGCTCTTGCCTCAGCATCCGTTGGCGATGAGTGTGGAACTTGAACCATCAGCTTTCAGAAGAGTCGAGGTGGAGAGGGATAAGGCGCTTGCCTATCTGCACCGCGAAGCGCTGCTCTTTGCCGATGAGCCGGTAGGACATCTGCTTATCACGTACAAAGGGGTGCCTCTCGGGTTTGTGAAGAACATAGGCAACAGGGCGAACAACCTTTACCCTGCTGAGTGGAGAATACGAAAGAATCCGTTGGAATTATAAAACAAAATAATATAGAAATGAAGAAGTTGTTTTTATCATTGGTGATGTTGCTGGCAATACTTCCGGCCGCAGCGCAGTTCGGTGGCTATGACCCCGTATCAATGGAGAATGTTGTTACCGTCAAGGGTGACAAGGGTGTTATCGAGTTTGAGGCTTATATTGAGTCTGGTTATCATCTTTATTCGACTGACGTGCCTTCGGGTGGTCCCACACCTTTGACCGTGAAGTATCATGTTGTTGAGGGTGCCGAGCTTGTCGGTGCTGTTGTTCCTGGCGATGGCGTCAAGAGGGAGTATGACTCTGTCTTCGAGATGGAGGTTCCTTTCTTCGATGAGAGCGCGCTCTTCACACAGGAGTTCAAACTTCTTGGCGGGGATTATCGTATTGAGGGTACTGTAAGCTACCAGTCATGTGGCGACGGCCAGTGCTTTATGGGTCGTTACGACTTTGAGGTAAAGGGTACAGCAGAGAAGAAGGCCGAGGTTGCAAAGCCTGTCTCTGCTCCTGAAAAGAAAGAACCTGCAAAGCCGGCTGAGCAGAAAGTAGAGAAACCTGCCGAGAAACCGGTCGAGAAGGTTGTGGAGGCTCCTGCAGAGGCTCCTGCCGAGGTGGCTGCTGAAGAGCCCGCCGAAGAACCAGCCCCTGCTGTTGCGGAGACAGAGAGTGCAGAGGCTGTTGTTGACAAGAACACCGAGGAGTACCGCTGGAGAAGTGTAATCAGTGAACTCAACTCTTTCGACAAGGAAGAGGGCTCTTCTCTTTGGCTTATCTTCGTGCTCGGTTTCGGTGCCGGACTTGTTGCCTTGCTGACACCTTGCGTGTGGCCAATCATTCCTATGACTGTCAGCTTCTTCCTGAAGCGCTCCAAGGACCGCGCCAAGGCAATCCGCGAGGCAATCATCTATGGTGTCTCTATCGTTATTATCTACCTCCTTTTGGGTGTACTCGTTACGCTCATTTTCGGTGCAGGAGCATTGAACGCCCTCTCTACAAGCGCTGTGTTCAATATCTTCTTCTTCCTGATGCTCATTGCATTCGGTGCATCGTTCCTCGGAGGATTTGAACTTACATTGCCCTCATCATGGACAAACAAGGTAGATGAGAAGGCAAGCAACACTACAGGTCTTTTGAGCATATTCCTCATGGCATTTACACTGGTATTGGTTTCGTTCTCTTGTACCGGCCCCATTATCGGTTTCATGCTCGTGTCGGTTGCCGACTCCGGCGAGATTCTTGCTCCTTCAGTGGGTATGTTCGCATTTGCGTTGGCACTTGCTTTGCCTTTCACTCTGTTCGCTCTCTTCCCCTCTCTGCTCAAGCAGACACCGCGTTCGGGCAGCTGGATGAATACTATCAAGGTCGTTCTCGGTTTCATTGAACTTGCATTCTCGCTGAAGTTCCTCTCTGTTGCCGACCTTGCCTATGGTTGGGGTATCCTTGACCGCGAGACATTCCTTGCATTGTGGATTGCGTTGTTCTTCATCCTTGGTCTTTACCTGCTGAACATCATCCGTTTCCCGCACGATGAGGATGAAGAGAAGAAGACTTCTGTTCCCGGATTCTTTACTGGTCTCATTTCTATCGCATTTGCCATATATATGATTCCTGGTCTGTGGGGCGCTCCATGTAAGGCTATCAGTGCTTTCGCTCCTCCTATGAAGACACAGGACTTCAGCCTCTACGACAATGATTTCAAGGCCCACACCGATGATTATGAGACAGCACTCCGCATGAGCCAGACAACAGGCAAGCCTGTAATGCTCGACTTTACAGGACATGGATGTGTGAACTGCCGCGAGATGGAGGCTGCCGTGTGGAGCGATGACCGCGTAATCGACATCATGCGCAACGATTATATCGTGGCGTCACTCTACGTCGATGACAAGACAGAGCTTGAGAAACCTTTCAAGGTTGAGGGCGAGGACGGCAAGATGGTGTGGATTACCACAGTGGGTGAGAAGTGGACCTATCTGCAGAACCACAAGTTCGGCGGCAGTGCGCAGCCATTCTATGTTCTTGTCGACTCTTACGGCGACCCGCTCACTTCATCATACAGCTATAATACCGATATCGATGCTTACATCCGTTTCCTTGACAAGGGAAAAGATAACTTTGCATCAGAGAATGAGTAAGAAATATTTTCAGTAATTTAACAGCTTCAAAGATTGTCACATATGAATCTGACACCATTTGTAAAGCCTGTATTCAACAGCAGAGTCAGGAAGATTGCTGAATATGCCGGCAGAACAGAGGAGATACAGCGCACCGTGCTCAAACGCCTCATAGCAACGGCCGAGGAGACGGAGTGGGGTATCAAACATGGCTATTCAGGAATCAGAAGCTACGAACAGTTCGCAAAGTCGGTAGGCATGCAGGACTACGAGAGCCTGAAAGGTTATATCGACCGTATGCGACAGGGCGAGAAGGATGTCCTGTGGAAGGGGCGTTGCAGGTGGTTTGCAAAGTCATCAGGAACAACCAACGACAAGAGCAAGTTTATCCCTGTAACCCCACAAGGCTTGCAGAATGCCCATTATAAAGGTGGCTTTGACGTTGTTGCCCAATATGTGGCAAACAACCCCAAGAGTCGCATCTTCGCAGGTAAAGGACTGATTCTTGGTGGCAGTCATGCTCCCAACTACAATCTCCCGGGGACGCTTGTCGGTGACCTCAGCGCCATTCTCATCGAGAACTGCAGTGCTTTTGTGAACATGATGCGTGTTCCTGGCAAGGAGATAGCCCTGTTGAGCGACTTCGAGGAGAAGATGGAGCGCATAGCGCGTGCCACATGCAACGTGAATGTGACAAACCTCTCGGGTGTCCCCTCGTGGATGATGGCTGTGCTCAAGCATATGCTTGACATCACGGGCAAGAAAGGGGTAGAGGAGCTGTGGCCGAATCTTGAGGTCTTCTTCCATGGCGGCGTGGCGTTTACACCTTATCGCGAGCAGTACAAGCAGATAATCCGCAAGGATGATATGAAGTACATGGAAACATACAACGCCAGTGAGGGCTTCTTCGGAATACAGAACGACCCGTCCGACCCTGCCATGCTGTTGATGATGGACTATGATATCTTCTATGAGTTCATCCCGTTCGAGGATCTCGATTCGCCCGAACCGCGTATACTTCCTGTCTGGGAGGTCGAGGTCGGCAAGAATTACGCAATGCTCATCTCAACATCGTGCGGCCTGTGGCGTTATATGATTGGTGATACTGTGCGTTTCACAAGTAAGGACCCGTATAAGATAATAATCTCGGGACGTACAAAGCATTTCATCAATGCCTTTGGCGAGGAACTTGTTGTCGACAACGCCGAGAAGGGTCTTCAGAAGGCATGTGCCGAGACCGGTGCCCAGGTTCAGGAATATACGGCAGCCCCGGTCTTTATGGATGCCAATGCCCAGTGCCGTCACCAGTGGCTCATAGAGTTCGCGAAGGAACCTGACTCGCTCGACAAGTTCGTGGAGGTTCTTGACCTTGCTCTTCAGCAGATAAACTCTGATTATGAGGCAAAACGTTACAAGAACAAGACCATGCAGCAGCTCGAGATTGTCGTTGCACGCAAAGGACTCTTTACCGACTGGCTCAAGAGTAAAGGAAAGTTGGGTGGCCAGCATAAGGTTCCGCGCTTGAGCAACAGCAGACAGTACATCGAGGAACTGATGAAGATGAACGGATAATTGACAATGAGACTTAAAGATATAAAATATCTCTTTCTTTTGCTGACGGTAGTTGCCTGTGCAAGTATCGGCAGACCTGACGGCGGTCCTTTCGATGAGGAACCGCCTGTGCTTATGAAGGCATCTCCCGGGCAGTATGCGACCAATGTTAAGGAGGGTAAGATTGAGCTTCTCTTCGATGAGAACGTGAAGTTGGTCAACGCCTTCGAGAAAGTAATTGTCTCTCCGCCACAGGTGCAGATGCCTGAAATAAAATCATCGGGCAAGCGCGTGACAGTTGAACTGTTCGATTCGCTATGGCCGAATACTACATATTCCGTAGACTTCGGTGATGCGATAGTCGACAACAACGAAGGTAATCCTTATGAGAACTTTGCCTATGTCTTCTCAACAGGGGAGAGCGTAGATACCCTCGCCGTGTCGGGTGCCGTCCTTGAGGCCGAGACCCTTGAACCTATAAAGGGTATGGTCGTAGGCCTTCATTCTCTGCTCGAAGACTCGGCATTTACAAGCAAACCTTTCGAGCGTATCTCACGTACCGACGCGCGCGGACGTTTCACAATAAAAGGTATCGCTCCGGGCAAGTACAGGGTATATGCTCTTGCCGATGCCAACCAGAACAATCTCTTCGACCAGAAGAGCGAGAAGATTGCTTTCATGGATACCTATGTATCGCCGTTTGCGAGCGAAGCAGTACGTCCCGATACAATCTGGCGTGACAGTCTCACCATAGACACCATCAGACAGGTAAGATATACCCGTTTTCAGCCTGATGACCTTGTTCTGCGAGCATTCCTCGAGGATATGAGGATGCAGTATATAGCGAAGAACCAGCGTCCCGAGCATAATCGGGTAAAACTATTCTTTGCATCTGCAAACAGCGAACTTCCCAAGGTCGAGGGCATCGGCTTTAACATGGAGGGGCAGTATATACTCGAGGCATCGGAGAAGATGGATACACTCACATACTGGTTCAAGGATTCGGCACTCTATTCAGCCGACACACTCTCGATTGCCGTAACATACAAGGTTCCCGATTCGCTTGGCGTGTATGTTGAAACATGTGACACACTCAACCTTGCTGTAAAGAAGAAGTGGGCCAAACTCGTTGAAGAGGAACAGAAACTTCTTGAGGATGAGAAGAAGAAATTTCTGAAAGCAGAGAGCCGCAAGGAAGGTTATGATGAGAATAATCCGCCACAATTTGTCCCGAAGACAAAGATCCTGAAGGTACGTTTTTCGGGTGGTCCCTCAATGGATGTAAACGGTGATTGCGCCTTTACGTTTGATGAACCACTGCTGTCTGTTGACACAGCAGCGATACAGTTGTTCTCTGTGGTCGACTCTACATTTATACCAATGGAGTACGTGTTCCGCCAAAGTGACAGCAACATTAAGGAATACCGTCTGTTTGCCGAGTGGCGTCCAGGTTGCAAATACCGTATGGTGGTTGACTCGGCGGCATTCAAGGGACTCTATGGCGGTGTCTCGGAGAAGATTGTCCGCGACATGGCTTTCCGTACACTCGAGGAGTATGCCGTGCTTTATGTCAATGTGCGCGGGGTGGGCGATGATGCCATTGTGCAGCTCATCAACTCAAACGAAAAGGTCGTGATGCAGGAGAAACTGCAGGGTGGCCGATGCTCGTTCTACTTCGTGAAGCCGGGCACATACTATATGCGCATGCTGGTCGACAGCAACGGTAACGGCAAATGGGATACAGGAGAGTACGGAAAGGGTCTCCAGCCCGAGAAGGTATACCACTATCATCACAAGCTCGATTTGAGGGCGCTCTTTGAGTACTCACAGGATGATTGGGATATAAACATGCCGCTTGACAAACAGAAACCGCTTGAGATTACCAAGCAGAAACCCCCGAAGGAGCGTGTCAAGCGCAACCGCAATGCAACACGAAAGTTCAAGTAACGATAGAATATTCAACTGTAAAACAAAAATAATACAATATGGAAAATAAGTTCATGATATATAACACACTCTCCCGTAAAAAGGAGGTGTTCGAACCGCTTCATGCACCCAATGTGGGTCTTTATGTCTGCGGACCTACCGTATATGGTCCTGCACATCTTGGTCATGCACGTCCTGCAATCACATTCGATGTGCTGTTCCGCTATCTTCAGGACCTCGGCTACAAGGTCCGCTATGTACGCAATATCACCGATGTGGGTCACCTTGAGCATGATGCCGATGAGGGAGAGGACAAGATAGCAAAGAAGGCACGTCTTGAGCAGCTTGAGCCTATGGAGGTAGTGCAGCAGTATACCCTTCACTACCACAAGGTAATGGAGGCACTGAATGTACTGCCACCGAGCATTGAACCTCATGCGTCGGGGCATATCATCGAGCAGATTGAACTTGTCAAGGAGATACTCGCCAACGGCTATGCCTACGAGAGTGAAGGTTCGGTGTACTTCGACGTAGCAAAGTATGACAAGGAGCACAAATACGGAATACTCTCGGGACGCAACCTCGAAGATGTGCTCAACACTACCCGCGAACTCGACGGACAGAACGAGAAACGTAACCCTGCCGACTTTGCGCTATGGAAATGTGCACAGCCTGAACACATAATGCGTTGGCCGTCGCCATGGGGTGCCGGCTTCCCGGGATGGCACTGCGAGTGTACAGCCATGGGACGCAAATATCTTGGCGAGCAGTTCGATATCCATGGCGGTGGCATGGACCTTGTATTCCCGCATCATGAGTGTGAGATAGCGCAGGGCATGGCATCAATGGGGCATCATGTAGTTAAGTATTGGATGCACAATAACATGATAACCATCAACGGTACCAAGATGGGCAAATCTCTGGGTAACTTCATTACCCTTGATGAGTTCTTCAACGGAACACACAAGTTGCTCACTCAGGCATACTCGCCGATGACAATCCGTTTCTTCATCCTTCAGGCGCATTACCGCAGTACCGTAGACTTCAGCAACGAGGCACTGCAGGCTGCCGAAAAGGGTCTGCAACGTCTGCTCGAGGCATACAAGACTCTTGGCTCTCTTACCGCATCGGGCGAGACTACTGCCGATGTCAAGGGGCTGCGCGGCAAGTGCTACGATGCCATGAACGATGATATGAATACGGCTCAGGTCATCTCGCATCTCTTCGATGCGTGCCGTGCAATAAACCAGATTGCCGACAAGAAGGCTTCAATCAGTGAGTCCGACCTCGCCGAACTTAAGGATACATTCCGTCTATTCGCGTTCGACATTCTTGGCCTCAAGGAAGAACGTGGCAGCGATAGCGGACGAGAGGAGGCTTTCGGCAAGGTCGTGGACATGCTCTTGCAGCAGCGTCAGGTGGCAAAGGCCAACAAGGACTGGGCTACAAGCGACAGAATCCGTGATGAGCTTGCTGCGCTCGGCTTCGAGATAAAGGACGGAAAGGATGGTTCTACCTGGAAACTCAACCGTTGATACGATGAAAAGATTTCTCATATTCCCGCTCTCCGTGCTGCTTCTGGTAGTCGCTTGTGCAGGCTCTGCCGGTAAGCCGGACCATCAGGGTGACAAACTCCCTGCAGTATTGCCGCAGGAAACTCAACCAATGGCCATAGTGCCTGTTTTTGACGGCGACAGCGCATACCGCTTTATTGCCGAACAAGTTGCTTTCGGTCCACGCGTACCCAACAGTGAAGGGCACAGTAAGTGTGGCGATTATCTTGAGGCTATGCTCCGTTCCTATGGTGCCGAAGTCATTGCACAGAATACTGATATAACAGCCTATAACGGCGATGTGCTCAAGGCACGTAACATAATCGCACGCTTCCAGCCCGAGAAGAGCGAGCGGGTGCTCCTCTGTGCCCATTGGGATACCCGTCCTTGGGCCGATTCCGACCCCGACCCGGCTAACCACTACAAACCATATCCCGGTGCAAACGACGGAGGTAGCGGAGTGGGTGTCCTGCTTGAGGTGGCGCGTCATCTTTCACAGGTACCGACAAAGGTGGGTGTCGATATAATATTCTTCGATGCCGAAGATTACGGCCGTCACGAGGCTGAGTGGCGCGATGCTGTCGAGGGCGAGAAAACGTGGGCTCTCGGCTCTGCCTACTGGGCCCGTAATCCCCACGTCAAGGGCTACAAGGCACGCTATGGAATATTGCTTGACATTGTGGGTGCTCCCGATTCAAGGTTCTTCCTTGAGGGTTTCTCCATGCATTATGCACCTCATGTGCTCAACAAGGTATGGAATCATGCCTACAGGATGGGCTATTCAACCTATTTCCCCAAGGTCGAGGGCGGTGTGATAACTGATGACCATATGAATGTGAACAGGATACTCGGTATCCCATGTATTGATATAATAAACCACGATGCAGACAGCCCCAATGGCTTCGGACCGTATCATCATACAATGAAGGATGATATGGATTGGATTGACAGCGCTACGCTGAAAGCTGTGGGGCAGACTGTGTTGTCGGTTATTTACAGTGAGAAATAATGGCTACAATAAACGAGATACAGGATGAAATAATCCTTGAGTTCAGTGATTTCGAGGAGTGGCTCGACCGTTATCAGTTGCTCATTGACCTCGGCAATGAGCAGGAGCCTTTGCCTCAGGAACTGAAGACCGACAACAACCTCATTGAGGGTTGTCAGAGCAACGTATGGCTTGATGCCCGCTACGAGGACGGCAAGGTAATATATCGTGCAGAGGGTGATGCGCTTATAGTGAAAGGTCTTGTGTCGCTGCTCATTAAGGTGTATTCAGGCCACACTCCCGATGAGATACTCTCTGCGGAACCATATTTCGTAGAGGCGATAGGACTTAAAGAGCACCTCTCGCCTACACGCAGCAACGGCCTTGTGGCTATGATAAAGCAGATGAGGTTATATGCGTTGGCGTTCAAGGCCAAGATGGAAAGTTAAGGTTCAAGGAAAAATAGATGGACTATAGAAGAGAAGATTTTGAGATAATGGCTCCGGTAGGTTCAAGAGAGAGCCTTTCGGCAGCAATACAGGCAGGCGCGAACTCGATATATTTCGGCATCGAGCACATGAATATGCGTGCCCATTCGGC
This sequence comes from Bacteroidaceae bacterium, assembly GCA_017536695.1. Lineage (GTDB taxonomy): Bacteria > Bacteroidota > Bacteroidia > Bacteroidales > Bacteroidaceae > HGM04593. The sequence goes on from JAFXGX010000005.1 coordinate 32,225, forward strand.
AAGTGCCTTTTCAATCAATGACTTGCGTGAGATTGCAGAGATATGTGACAAACATGGTATAAAGAGCTATCTGACGGTCAATACCATCATCTATGAGGATGACATTGCGATGATGCAAAAAATTATTGATGCGGCAAAGGAGAGCGGTATCTCTGCGGTAATCGCATCCGACGTGGCTGTCATGCAGTACTGTAACAGAGTTGGCGTAGAAGTGCATCTGTCGACACAACTTAACATAAGCAACAGCGAGGCGATGAAGTTCTATGCCCAGTTCGCCGATGTGGTTGTGCTTGCACGTGAGTTGAATATGGACCAGGTAGCGGCAATCCACAAGGTCATCGTTGATGAGAATATATGCGGTCCCAAGGGCGAGCTGCTGCGCATCGAAATGTTCTGCCATGGTGCGCTATGCATGGCAATCTCGGGCAAGTGCTACTTGTCGCTGCACCAGTTGGGGCGCAGTGCCAACCGTGGCGAATGCATGCAGGTGTGCCGCAGGGGATACATTGTCAAGGACCGCGAGAGTGACATTGAGCTTGAGGTAGACAACAAATATATAATGTCGCCAAAAGATCTCAAGACCATACGCTTCATGGATCGTATGATTGAGAGCGGTGTCAGGGTATTCAAGATTGAAGGACGCGCACGCGGACCAGAATATGTGAAGACTGTGGCGGGTTGCTACAACGAAGCGCTCGAGGCTTATCTTGCGGGCGAGTTTACCGATGAAAAGAAAGACGCATGGGATGAAAGGCTTAAGACGGTCTTCAACCGCGGCTTCTGGGACGGTTATTACCAAGGACAGAAATTGGGTGAGTGGAGCAGCATATACGGTTCACAGGCTACGGAGCGCAAAGTATATATCGGTAAGGCCATAAAGTACTTCTCGAACCTCGGCGTGGGCGAATTCCAGATAGAGGCTGGCGAGGTAAAGGCTGGCGACAAGATACTCATCACAGGCCCCACAACCGGTGCTGTATATATTGAACTTGATGACCCTCGTGTCAACCTCGAGAGCGTTGAGACCGTGCGTAAGGGTGACAGGGTTTCGTTTAAAGTGCCAGGCAAAGTACGTCCCAGCGACAAACTCTACCGCATTGACAAAACTGAAAACTGAAAACGGGAAGCTTGCTTCAATGCTTCCCGATGAGCGTAGTTGTAGTAACATTATAGTAGTTGCGCCAATGTGTCCTGTCATACTGAGCGTAGCGAAGTATCTCAGCTAACAGGATTTGGTGACTCTACGCTTTGCTAAGAATGACAATGCAGCGAACAAGCGAATTTTCAATTAAGCGAGTAAAAACCAAATATGTTTGGGTCTTTGCTACGAGCGAACAAAAAATCAACGAAGTTAACTCCTCGTGAATAATTTTTGTGGGTCAATATCTATTTATTGCTAAAATAAAAAATCAAACAGCTTCTTGTAATGAAGATAGCCGACATAGAATTTGGAAAATATCCCATCTTCCTCGCGCCCATGGAGGATGTTACCGACGAGGCGTTCCGCTTGCTGTGCAAGCGGTTCGGCGCCGACATGGTATATACCGAGTTCGTTTCGAGTGATGCGCTCATACGCGACGTGAACAGCACGCTGCGCAAACTGAACATATATGACCAGGAGCGTCCTGTCGCCATTCAGATTTATGGCAATGAGGTGGAACCAATGGTAGAGGCTGCAAAGAGGGTAGAGGCTGTGCACCCTGATATCCTTGACATAAATTTCGGATGCCCAGTAAAAAAGGTTGCCCGTAAGGGATGCGGTGCAGGAATGCTGCAGAATATTCCCAAACTGCTTGAGATTACAAAGGCGGTGGTCGATGCGGTAAAGGTTCCCGTTACGGTAAAGACCCGTCTGGGTTGGGATGAGAACAGCAAGTGCATTGTTGACCTTGCCGAGAGGTTGCAGGACTGCGGTATTGCCGCGTTGACCGTTCATGGGCGCACACGTGCGCAGATGTACACTGGCGATGCCGACTGGACTCTGATAGGCAAGATAAAGGAGAACCCGCGTATGCGCATACCTGTTATCGGCAATGGCGATGTGAAGAGTCCTGAGCGTGCCAAGGAATGCTTTGACAGGTATGGTGTCGATGCTGTGATGATAGGGCGTGCCAGCTTCGGTCAGCCATGGATTTTCCGCGATATTAAGCATTATCTTGAGCATGGCGAGCCTGCTGTGCCGTTCACTTTCGCACAGAGTATGGATATATTGCGTGAGCAGGTGCGCGATAGCGTCGAATGGCTCGGCGAACGTCCGGGAATACTGCATGTGCGTCGTCATCTGGCTGCCACGCCGCTATTGAAGGGACTGTCCGATTTCCGTCCTTTGCGCATCGAGATGTTGCGTGCCGAGAAGGTTGATGAGCTCATGGCAATACTTGACAGGATAGTGGAGATATACGGGGAACAAACGGAAATGTGAAAGGTGAAATGTTGAAGGTTGAAGGTTGAAACTTCAAACTTCCCCCTATTTGATTTTATCGGACCTGTTTCCAATCACCTGTCGCTTTCAGTTTCAATTATTATTCCGTTGAATATTCTGCCTGATTCTGTTCCGAGTCTTCGTGCCGAGAAGAACTCTTCGTGCTTGGTGTATGTGCAGATGCCGCTTACCTCGATATTCTCTTCACTGACCCCACACTCAACAAGTTGCATTCGGTTGGCCTCCCACAGGTCAATATGCCATTTTGTACCGCCGTCTGCAGCAGGATAACGTTTGGCTATGCGTTGCATACAGAAGCCCTGCTCCTCAAAAGCCCAGTATACCTCATCGCCTACCTCGAAGGCCTCCAATGAGATTCCGGGAGCAATGACCGCATTGATATCCTCAGGCTTGCATCCGTATTGTTCTGTCATTGTCATAATGCAGTACCTTGCTATCCTTGACACTGTACCGCGCCATCCGGCGTGGATAGCGGCAATCACTTCGCGACAGCTATCGTACAGCAGCAATGGTATGCAGTCGGCAGTCGATACTCCGATGCATATGTGTGGCAGTGCTGTTACGACAGCATCTATGCCGTAAAGTCTCCTCTGCTGTTCTTCGGGTGTCATCTGCATGAAACTGTCATCGATGCATAGAACCTCGTTCCCGTGTGTCTGGTGTGGAAGAATAAGATTGGTGTCATTTGTGCCGAGCAGGGTGCACAGCTCATGACGGCATTCCGATACATGCTCGGGCTTGTCACCGCAGTAGTGCGTGATGTTGAACCCGCCATAATTGCCGGAGCCTTCCCCACGCATGGTAGAGAAGGCTCTTGCTCTTGTTCCGATATTGTACTCGAGAAGTTTCATCTTCCCGGTCTGAAATTCACTGGAAAGTGAGTGGTTACTTCCTTGGCTTTCCTAGTGCTGTCGGCAGGTGTCCACTTTGGCATCTGGCTGACAACACGCAAGGCTTCGGCATCCATGTGCGGGTTGCCGCTGCTCTTGTGTATGCTGGCGTCGGCAGGCGTGCCGTCGGGCATTATCGTTACCTTGACAATGGCTTTCCCAACAAGGCGCTCGCTCTTGCATTCGGCAGGGTAGCGGGTGTTCTTCTTTATATAGTCCCTTATGGCCAGATAACCGCCTGGGTATGTCGGCACCATGCTTGACGGCTTGGCTTCTCCGCCTGCTGCAATGCTGTCGCCATTTTCTATCTCCTGACCGGATATGGTTCCCCTCTTCTTGCGTGAAGCCGGTCTGTTTTTTACAGGTATTGTCTTGTCCTCTTCTTTCTCAATCTTGAGCTGAAGTGGTACGGAGTTCTCTTTAAGCTTCTTGATGTCCAGACGCCTGACTTTTTTGATGGTGTCCTGCTGTACAGCAATCCCTTCGGCTTTTGCGGTCGGGAATGATGCAAGGAAGGCTATTATTGATAGTAGTATCATCGTTTCTTGTTTTTGGCCGGGTACAGGAATGGGGATGACTCGAAAGTCACCCCCATGTTTCTATCAGATGGTCTCCAATGCCTGCTCGATGTCGGCGATTATATCCTCGGCGTCTTCAATACCGACAGAAAGACGTATGAGGTCGGGGTCGATGCCTGCTGCCAGCAACTGCTCGCTACTCAACTGGCGGTGAGTGTGGCTCGCCGGGTTGAGTACGCATGAACGTGCGTCGGCAACGTGTGTCACAATGGCTATGAACTTGAGGCTGTCCATGAAACGGATAGCGTCCTCCTTGTCACCCTCCACGGCAAATGCCATTACACCGCAACCACCGTTAGGCACATATTTCTTTGCCAGTTCATAGTACTTGCTGCTTGGCAGTCCGCAATAATTTACCCATTTTACCTTGGGGTGTGCTTCAAGATACTCGGCAACCTTCTGTGCATTCTCGCAGTGACGCGGCATGCGCAGGTGCAGTGTCTCAAGACCCAGGTTCAGCAGGAATGCATTCTCGGGTGCCATCATTGCACCCAGGTCGCGCATTACCTGGGAAACCATCTTGGTAATATATGCAGCCTTGCCGAAGTTCTTTGTATATATGAGTCCGTGATAGCTCTCGTCTGGCTCGGTAAGGCATGTGAACCTGTCATGCTGTGCCTCCCAGTCGAAATTGCCGCTGTCTACAACGCAACCGCCAACGGCAACAGCATGGCCGTCCATGTATTTTGTGGTAGAGTGTGTCACGATGTCGGCACCCCACTCGATGGGGCGGCAGTTGACAGGTGTAGCGAATGTGTTGTCAATGATGAGGGGCACTCCGTTGCGGTGTGCAATGTCGGCAAACTTCTCTATGTCGAGCACGTTCACGCTCGGGTTGGATATAGTCTCACCGAAGAGTGCCTTGGTGTTCGGGCGGAATGCCTTCTCAATCTCCTCGGCCGGTGCATCGGCATCCACGAATGTTACCTCGATGCCCATCTTCTTCAGTGTGACTGCAAAAAGGTTGTATGTGCCGCCATAGATTGTTGTTGCCGAGACAAAGTGGTCACCCGCCTGACATATGTTCAAAATGGCATAGAAGTTCGCCGCCTGACCCGATGAGGTCATCACGGCGCCTACGCCACCTTCGAGTGCATTGATTTTCGCACCTACTGCATCAACGGTAGGGTTCTGCAGACGGCTGTAGAAATAGCCGCTGTCCTCAAGGTCGAACAGACGTGCCATCTGCTCGCTTGTCTCATATTTGAATGTAGTACTCTGGTATATCGGCAATACCCGCGATTCGCCCTTCTTCGGCTGCCATCCACCCTGTACGCAGAGTGTGCCTGTGTTCATTTTCTTTGTCATAAATTAATGTTATTAGTTTCTTCTGTTGAATTAGTGTTGCGAAGATACAAAAAAGTATGTGAATTTGACACTCAAATGGGTAGGAAAATGTCAAAGGTTCTTTCGTCAAACGTGGTCAAGGACGGGGCTTTCTCAGGTAATAATAAAAATGGGGCTTTTGAGTCAGCCCCATTTAGTCTGTCAACTATGACAAACCTTCATTTCTTTACGCGGGAATATAGAACAGTATCCCTTGTTCATCAAAGTCCGAATGCTATGCTGTCGATGCCTGAATAGATGAAACTGCATATACCGAGCAAAAGTATTCCTACAGTGCAGATGGCAAGGCTTATGCGTGTGTAGGGGTCGAGTCTGATGCTGCTTATAGGTGTCTCTGCGCTCTTCATGTACATTGCCTTTACAATGAGCAGGTAGTAGTAGAGCGATATGACGGTGTTCACGAGTGCTATGAATACTACAAGCCATGCACCGGCACTGAAGGCATTCATGAATACGAAGAACTTGCTGAAGAAACCTGCGAATGGCGGTATGCCGGCAAGCGAGAAGAGTGCCAGCGTCATTATGAACGCCAACTTCGGGTTACTCTGGTACAGGCCGTTGAAGTTGCTCCTCTTGACTGCAGTGCCAATGTGCCACTCGATAGTCTCGATGATTGCAAATACAGCCATATTGGCAGCCATGTAGACAATGAGATAGTATACGAGCGAGGTCATTCCCGTCGCCTTTCCTCCTATGACTGCAAGCATTATGTATCCTGCCTGCGAGATGCTGCTGAACGCCATGAATCGCTTCAGGTCGTGCTGGTTTATTGCCATGAGGTTGGCAACAGTGATGCTTGCTACTACAGTGAGGCATATAATCAGATGCCACTGCTCAATCATAGGGGCAAACACCTTTACAAGCACAATGAAGAGGGTAAACACCGCAGCACCCTTTGACACGACAGAGAGATAGGCTGTGACGCTTGTAGGCGCGCCCTGGTAGCTGTCGGCTGTCCAGAAGTGGAACGGTACGAGCGATATCTTGAATCCCATGCCCGCGAAGAACATCACGAGCGCGAATATCTGTATGGGCATGCCCGTCATCTTCTCGGTCATATCCTCAAAGTAGAGAGTACCGGTGGTACCGTAGAGGAACGAGATTCCGTAGAGCATTATGGCAGATGCGAACATCGATGAGAGGATATACTTCACTCCCGCCTCGGCCGAGTTATGGCGGTACTTGTCGAATGCCACAAGGCAGGCAAGCGGCAGTGAGGCAAGCTCTATGCCGATGAAGAGCAGCAGGAAATGTCGTGCACTTATCATGAAGTACATTCCCACGAGTGTGCTCAGCAGCAGGATGTAGAACTCTCCCTGCTTGAAGTGTGTGTCCTCGTTCTTTAGCCAGCGGTGGGCCTGCATGATGACAAGGAAGCCGCCGAAGGCAAGCACACTCTTTACCAGTACTATTATCGCGTTGCTCTCGTACATGCCTCCGAAGAGGGTAAACGATGAGCGGTCGCTCAGTGTCAGCATCACAAGTACAAAGGTTAGGATGCATGTCAGCGGGTGGAATAGTCTCCTGTATTTGCCCTCGGCAATAAGGTCATACATGAATATCACAAGGTATATGCCCAGCAGGCATACCTCGGGTCGCATCTCAAAAAACAGTGAGTAGTTCATATATCGTTCTTGATAGTCTGTTATCGGTTAATGTATATTTGCGAGCACGTCGTTCACGCCGCCGCTGATGAGGTCGCTGACCCACATCGGCAGTACGCCCAGTGCAAGGATGCATGCAACGAGGCATATCACGGTAAAGCGCTCGTCCCAGGTGGCATCGCTCAGTTTCATGTGCTCCTCGTTCTCGGGCTCTCCATATAGTATCCTGCCCACGACACGCAGTATGTAAACCGCTGTTATGACAATGCTTGTGCATGCGATTATGGTAACGACACGGTGGAATGTGTCATCAATGCTGAATGCACCCACAAAGACTGTCATCTCGGCGATGAAACCGCTGAATCCGGGCAGTCCCAGGTTGGCGAGTCCTGCAATGACATATCCTACTGCAAGGAACGGCATAATCTTCATGAGACCGCGCATCTGGCGTATGTCGCGTGTGTGGGTACGTCCGTATATCATACCTATGAGCGCAAAGAAGAGCGCTGTCATGAGTCCGTGCGACAGCATCTGAAGTATAGCTCCTGTGCAGGCGGTCCTGTTCATCATGAGTATGGCAAAGAGCACCAGGCCGCAGTGTGACACCGATGAGTAGGCGTTTATGTATTTGAGGTCGGTCTGGCTAACGGCACTCAAGGCGCCATAGACAACGCTTATGGTTGTCAGCACGATGAATATCCAAGAAAGTTCCTCGGCTGCCTGTGGCAACAGGTACATCGCAATACGGAAACAGCCGTAACCGCCGAGTTTCATCAGTACTCCCGCATGCAGCATAGATACCGATGTGGGGGCGCATGCATGTCCGTCGGGGCTCCATGTGTGGAAGGGGAAGAGTGCTCCAAGAACACCGAATCCGATGAAAGTCATCGGGAAGAAAATGTACTGCAATTCGGTAGGGATATTGTTCAGCGCGGCAATCTCGTGTATGTTCATCGTGGTTGCTCCGCTACCGAAATATATGCCCAGAATACCCATGAGCAGGAACGCAGAGCCTCCCATGAGCATGAGTGTCAGCTTCATGGCCGAGTACTCCTTGCGGCCGCTGCCCCATACGCCGATGAGCAGGTACATGGGGATGAGCGCTGTCTCGTAGAACATGAACATAGTGAACAGGTCGGTCGAGATGAAGAAACCGTATACTCCAAGTGAGAGCAGCATGTACCACAGGAAGAAATCCTTTGTCATGGGCTTTATTCTCCATGAGGCGAAGGTGCCTGTGAATACAATAATTGATGATAGCAGCAGCATTGCTACAGATATGCCGTCAACGCCTATCGAGAAGCATATGTTGAGCGGCTCGAACCATGTGACCGAGGCGGTGTAGAGCATTGGGGCTGTGTCCCCGGCGCTCCTCTGCGATATGAAGTCTATGGTAAGGTATACCGACAGCGCAAGCAGTAGTGTCGACCCTGTGACCATCACCGCGCGTGTCTGGCGCAGGTTGCGGCTGCCCCAGAGTGCAAGCAATGTGAGCAGCGGTATTATTACAAACAGGACAAGTATATTCATATTGTTTTCTCCTTTCTTCTTTCTTGTTCTTGTTTAAAGAATAGATACAGTGCCCGTAAGGAACAGTATGACCGTCAGCAACAGCACTCCTATAAGGAAACAGATGCTGTATGTCTGCAGGTTACCGCTCTGGGTAGGACGTATGGCTGTGCCGGCCTTCTGTGTCGCCTTTGCCAACAGGTCGAGCGAGCCATCGACAACATGGCGGTCGAACCATGCAATAGGCTGACTTATTCCCTTGAAAATTATCTTCTTGGTAATGAAGAGCCACACCTCGTCAAGGTAGAACCTGTGGTATGCGGCCTTTATCGGTGCATGCAACATCCAGTTGATTTTCCTTGTGAGGCGGCTTGTGCCGTTCTTGTACATTACCGTTGCAAGCGCTATTCCTGCAATGGCAAGCAGTACGCTGGTGGCGGCAACCTCCTTGTTCATGTGTATCGTGTATGCCTCGCTGTTGCTGCTTATGAACTCGCCGAATGGGATGAATCCAGCAGCGCAGGTTACGATTGCAAGTATGATAAGGGGGACGCTCATGCTTGCCGGTGCCTCATGTGGCTTGTGCGGCTTTTCGCTGCACTGCCCGTAGTTGTAGCGTGCAAGCTGCTCCTCGTAGTGGCTCTTTCCCCAGAAAATGAGATAGTATAGGCGGAACATGTAGAAGGCTGTCATTGCGGCTACGAAGCTCATGAACATACCCATGGGAGTCGAGAACTCATAGCATGCGACAAGAATCTCATCCTTGCTGAAGAATCCGCTGAATGGCGGTATGCCCGCGATGGCAAGGCATGCGATGAGGAACGTGATATGCGTTACAGGCATGTACTTGCGCAGGCCGCCCATCTCGCTCTTTTCGTTGCTGTGTACGGCATGTATTATGGCGCCTGCCCCCAGGAACAGCAGTCCCTTGAACATTGCGTGGGTGAACAGGTGGAACATTGATGCCATATATCCAAGGCCGCCATGGTGCGGATCCATGCCTGTGCATACTCCGAGCGATACCATCATGAATGCAATCTGTGATATCGTGGAGAAGGCGAGCACGCGCTTGATGTCGGTCTGCACGCAAGCCACTATTGCTGCATAGAGTGCTGTAAAGGCTCCTACATATGCTATTATATGAAGCACCTCGGGTGCATACCCTATGAATAGCGGGAACATGCGGGCTACAAGGAACACTCCGGCTACAACCATGGTCGCTGCGTGTATGAGTGCCGAAACGGGGGTCGGGCCTTCCATTGCGTCAGGAAGCCATATGTGCAGCGGGAACATGGCGCTCTTGCCGGCACCGCCAATGAACATCAGCAGCAGGGCTATGGGGAGCACGGCATCAGCCGAGGTCATCATGGCATCCTGCGGCGTGAACGAGAATGTGCCTGTGTAGTATCCGTAAATGAGTATTCCTATCAGGAAGAAGAGATCGGCAAAACGTGTCACTATAAATGCTTTCTTTGATGCTGCTATAGCTGCGGGCTTTGTATAGTAGAAACCGATTAGCAGGTACGATGATACGCCCACGAGCTCCCAGAACAGGTACATCTGGAAAATATTGGTGGCAACGACAAGCCCGAGCATCGAGAATGTGAAGAGTGATAGGAACGCGTAGTAGCGCTGGAACCCTCTCTCGCCCTTCATGTAGCCGAGCGAATAGATGTGTACCATTAGGCTTACTGTGGATATGACAATGAGCATCATCGCCGTGATAGGAGTGATGAGTATGCCCATGTCAATGCAGAGTGTCTCGCTGAATGGCAGCCACCTGAAACAGTATGGCATGACCTCGGCATATACGCCGTTTGCGTCACGTCCGCCGGCGAAGTAGGTTATTGCCGCGTAGTATGACAACACTGTAACTGCGGCCAGTGTGAGTGTGCCGATGAGGCCTGCAACCTTGTGCGGCATCTTCTTGCCTGCAAGCCCCAAAAGGGTGAAACTCAGCAGTGGCAGAACGAGTATCAGAATGGTGAATCCCATATATGAAGTTTTAAAATATTCTATAATCTAAAGCCTTGTGAAATGATGTTTTGCTTGTTCAGGACACTCCCTTTTAGTGTCTGAGGTTCTTCAGCCTCTTGATGTGTATTGAGTGGAAGTTGCGGTACACATTTATGATTATCGCTATTGCGACAGCCGTCTCTGCTGCTGCCACTCCTATGCCGAAGAGTGCAAAGATGTACCCTTCGAGATGTCCGGTGTGGCAGTAGGCGTTGAACACGGCGAAGTTGATGTCCACTGCATTGAGCATAAGCTCGGTGCTTATGAGCAACGACACAAGGTTGCGTCTTGTGAAAAAGCCGAAGACTCCGATGAAGAAGAGCACTGCCGACAATATTAGCATGTATTCTGCAGGTATGTTCATATTCGTAAACTGAAAACGGAAATTTGAAAACCGGGGA
>JAFXGX010000064.1 GCA_017536695.1 Bacteroidaceae bacterium
TCACTCATTGTGTTGTCGCGGAAATAGACATTTGCACCGTCATAGCTTGTCACGTAGCAACTGCCGAAATTGTCACCCACAAGTATTATCTGATGCACCCTTATATCGGACAGGTTGGCAAGGTCAAACGGTTGCCAGCTGTGTCCTCCGTCAAAGCTCTCAACCACAGCACCACGCTTGTCATTGCATATCACCAACAGATGGTCCTCGTCATTCGGGTCTACAACCACACGTGTAAAGTGCTGATAATCATCTGTTATCGGGAACGGCTTTGTACATTCATAAAAAGTCAATCCACCATCATCCGAGCGCCATAAGTTCCATGCGCCTACAATATACATCCGGTCGGGATCTGTACGTGCAAACTCATAGCTATAGAAATCCTCGCCGTCGCTGTCGAACACCTTCTGGAACGATGCACCTTCATCATATGAGAGGTAACCCTCCCACACATTTGTCATGTCCTGCAGGAACACCTTCAGGGCATAGCGCGGATCAGTAGCAATCTCACCGTTTATGCGTAGCACCTCATAGGGTTTCTTCTCGGTGAACCAGGTGCGGAAATCCTCCTCTATCGTACCGTCAATCTCGCGTGGCATTATGCGTGTGGAAGCATCGGTAAAATAGACCTTCCAAGGGTTGCTCTTCATCACATAGCCTGTAGCAATCTCCACACCGCCCACGTGCACTGTGTTCCCCTCACCGTATGATGCAGCATGCACGACATCGCCGTTATGCCAGCGTCCCGCAGCCATCACATCCTCGTTCCATCCTACTCCAAGACCCTGGTAGTCCGACGCATATATACCGTCGTAACAGTCTTCGCCTTTTGTCTCGAAGAAATCGCGCGAGTATTTGATGCCGCCATCGTTACAAATCCAGGTATCCCCGCAAGGATGTACTGCAATATCCTGAATATCGCAATGCATCCAGTCGCTGCGCTGATACCCCCCGATACCATGGTCCCGATAGTTGCATGTTCCCTCCTCTGTGGAGCGGTAAAGCGATGTCAGGCCAAAAAGCACGTGAGACGGATCAAGGGCCGATGCACCGATCATCATATCAAAATATCCTTGCCCTCCGGCACTGTCCATTATTGGCGAGAATGTATTGTCCCAATGCCACTCGCCTTTGTTTACAGTCTTATCTTCCCAAACATTCCCGGCATCCTTGGATAGCAGAATAAACGGTTCTCCCTTGCCACCTTGCGGTCCGCCGTCATAGCCCCATGAGTCGCATGTTACAAGCGCATAGACATAATCCTCACCACCGGGAGCCAGGCTCACAGCAAGACGTCCACATATCATCATTGACACAGGAAGTTCTTTCTGTTGCCAACTGTAACCGCCGTCATCCGAAACATATATATATGCCCATGGGCCCACCGGTTCACGGCGTACAAGATATATCCGTCCGGGATTGTCCGGCTGCAGCTCGTGGTCGAAACAAATACCGTTCAAGGTACAAGTGAAGCTACTTCCACCATCATTGGAAAGGTAAAAACCACTGCCCGATTTATCTTCGTGTTTGCTTCCTGCCGAAGCTGTTATGTTCTGTCTATTATCCGGGTTTATACGTATCGAATTCACGCGGCTTGCAATTCCTGCGCATCGCGACCACGATTCACCGCCATCAGTGCTTTTCCACAACCATGGGCCACCACCCACATAAACTATATCATCATCTACCGGGTCTATCGCTATACTATATATTGAACCGCCGAAATTATGCTGCGGAGCGCATGGCAGCCATGTCCGTCCATGGTCTGTTGTCTTGAATACGACCCCCGATTCTGTTCCACAATAAAGCGTTGCACTATCACTGAGGCTCACTGCAATCCGGAATACACACACCTGGGAATCCTTGCGTTTGACCTCGCCGTTCTTGTGCTCGTAAGTACGGTTCGGGCCAATATTCCGCCAAAGGAGATCTTCTGCCATCGTATCACGCTCCGCCACACGGCTGTTCATAGAGTCTACATCAGCAGCATATTGCTGTATTGTAGGCAAAACGATGCTGCCGTCGGGAGCAACGTATTCTCTGTACGCAGCCATCCAACGGCGGTAAAAGTTATATGCAGGTTTGTTGTCAACGGTCTTCACGCGCACATTAACGTCACTCGCTTTCCATTCATTGAAAAGGGACTGCATTTCATGAAAATTCACTCCCGACGGTGATTCGGCAATCCGTTTCATCCAAACGGGTGCGCCCAATGGCAAAGGTTCCACAAAATAAGGATCGAATTGCCTGGGTTTAACACTTGTTGTTGCCGTATCGGCTGGCAATAGATATTGAGGAGATGCCACTCCTTGTAAAGAACCGGCTACAAGAACAGCCGTAAGAACTTTTTTCAGTTTAATGTTCATTGACTTATTACGTTTTCCTTAGTTGTTTATTGCAAATATAAATTACTATTTTAACAATATATAATTCAATATAGATAATATATGTTAATGAAAACTTTTTTCGCATATTCCATTCTGACTGTTTTATAGCGCTTGATACCGGCAACATAAGCTCGTTAATGGCAAACATAAAAAAAGTTAACGACAAAAATATTTTCCATTGGAAAATTTGTAACAAAGAAAATATTTATCATCTTTGCAGCGTCGTCAGACCATGAAGGGATTTTCCTTAAGACATTGATTAAACAACTTAGAAGACATCGGACATGAAAACAAAGACAAACCCTAAATTCATTATTGTAGGCGGTGTTGCCGGAGGTGCAACAGCTGCTGCACGAATTCGCCGCAACACAGAGCAGGCCGAGATTATCCTTTTTGAGAAAGGAGAGTACATTTCATATGCCAACTGCGGTTTACCTTATTACCTTGGTAATGTAATAGAAGAACGTGAGCGCCTTTTCGTACAAACCCCGGAAAGCTTCGGCAAACGATTCAACATTGATGTACGCGTAAAAAGCGAAGTCATTGACATCGATACCGCAGCAAAGCAAGTACATATCCGCACTTCCGACGGACGCGAGTACACTGAAAGTTACGACAAGCTTTTGCTTTCACCGGGTGCATCTCCTGTACGTCCTCCGTTGCCGGGCATCGACAACGAAGGAATTTTCACTCTGCGGAACGTAGCCGATACAGACAGGATAAAAAGCTACATGCAACAAAAAAAAATAAAGAATGCAGTGATAGTGGGCGGCGGATTCATAGGTCTGGAAATGGCAGAGAATCTATACCATACAGGAGCCAAGGTCAGTATTGTAGAAATGGGCAACCAGGTAATGAATCCTATTGACTTCTCCATGGCATCACTTGTCCACAAGCATCTGCAGGAAAAAGGCATACAGCTGTTATTGGGAGAAGCAGTGGAGTCATTTACAGGTAAGGACGGAAGGCTCACGGTGCATTTCAAATCGGGCATGGAGTTAGAATCTGATCTGGTCCTGCTTTCCATCGGAGTAAAAGCAGAAACCACATTAGCCCGAAAAGCAGGACTAAGATTAGGCGAGATGCAGGGAATATATGTCAACAGACACTTGCAGACATCCGACGAGAACATTTATGCCGTTGGCGACGCCATTGAGTTTCCTCATCCAATCACAGGAAAGCCCTGGCTGAATTTTCTTGCCGGACCGGCTAACCGCCAAGCACGTATTGTCGCGGACAATATGGTATTCGGCAACATCCTGAGCTATGAGGGTTCAATAGGAACATCCATTGCCAAAGTTTTTGACATTACGGTTGCGAGCACCGGACTGCCTGCCAAAAGACTCAAGCAAATGGGAATCCCTTATCTCTCAGCCATAACGCATGCTGGCTCGCACGCAGGTTATTACCCAGGAGCATTACAGATGAGCATAAAGATAACCTTTTCACCCGCAGATGGCCGCTTATATGGAGCACAGATTGTCGGATACGACGGTGTAGACAAGCGGATAGACCAATATGCTCTGCACATCAAGAATGGGGCGACAGTAGAGGAACTCACTCAACTGGAGCACGCCTACGCACCGCCTTATTCATCGGCAAAAGACCCTGTTGCCATTACCGGATATATTGCCGGCAATATACTGAGCGGCAAGATGACACCACTCTACTGGAGAGATTTAGCCGCGACAGACATATCCCGAATCACATTGGTTGACGTACGCACCAAGGAGGAATCAGAATTGGGAACTATTCCGGGAGCAATAAATATACCTTTGGATGAACTGCGAGAGCGCATGAAAGAGCTGCCTTTGGACCGCCCGGTATATCTGTTCTGCAGTGTAGGCTTAAGAGGTTACCTGGCCTCAAATATCCTAAGAAGCAATGGCTACACGGATGTACGCAACCTTATCGGAGGACTCAAGACATACGAAACATCGACAGCCCCTCTGATTCCGGTCGCAAGGCATGACGACAATGAACCGGAAAGGAATTCAGGTGCCGACACAAGCCAAACTGCAACAATAAAGGTCGATGCTTGCGGCATCCAATGTCCCGGACCTATTCTTAAGCTGAAAAAATCCATTGAGCCCCTTAAGGATGGAGAGCGTATTGAAATTTGTGCCACCGACGGTGGCTTTCCAAAAGATGCTGAAGCATGGTGCCACACAACCGGTAACAAGTTTATCGGCAAGCACTCCGAGAATGGCATCCACCACATTATAATAGAGAAATCCAATCCAGGGATGCAGGGAACAGATATGGCCGTAAAGGGAGAGAACGGCAAGACGCTAATTCTGTTCAGCGACGACCTTGACAAGACCTTAGCAACATTTGTACTTGCGAATGGAGCCGCAGCCACAGGCAGGAAAGTGTCCGTTTTCTTCACTTTTTGGGGGCTGAATGCCATAAAGAAGGTGCAGAAACCCAAAGTGGAAAAAGACATTTTTGGCAAGATGTTCGGTTGGATGCTCCCATCAGATACCACAAAGCTGAACCTTTCCAAAATGAATATGATGGGCTTGGGTGCCAAGATAATGCGTTTCCTGATGAGAAAGAAGAATGTATCTTCATTAGAAGAGCTCAGACAGCAAGCTATTGAAAACGGCGTAGAATTCATTGCCTGCCAGATGTCCATGGACGTTATGGGAATTAAACGTGAAGAACTACTCGACAATGTAGTTGTTGGCGGTGTTGCCACATACATGGATAGAGCCGAACAAGCCAACGTTAATTTATTCATATAAGTAAAAACACAATGGAGAAAATAACATGCATATGCGTCATGAGGGAGCTGTTAACAGCTCTCTCATATCTTGAGAAAGAATTGACAGACAGTCATGGAGTCACTTTAAACGAAGCCATGGTACTATGCGCCTTGGGAAATGAATATGTGACTGCATCAGACATTTCCAACAGGACAGGTTTGCTTCCCTCTCACACTTCAAAGGTGATTGGATCATTGGAAAAACAAAGACTCATTGAACGTCAATTAGGCAAGCAGGACAAGCGTAAAATCTACTTGTCACTCACCAAAGAGGGCAAATCACGTCTTGAAAAAATCAAGGTTCACGAATTTGACATTCCCGACTTGCTGGAACCGTTATTTAAGAGGTACCACTGAGACAAGTATCATAAGGCTGCTTGAAAAACGACAAAAGAAGCTGTTCATGAAGCAGTTCAAGGGAACTGCTCACAAAATTAAGAAAGTATATGAAGTATTAGCAAACAAACTATCGCAAAGATTAGATTAATTCACTTTTAAACACTATTTTCGCATTTGTAAAAAGTGGAGAATATGTCATTCTCCATTATACCTGACCGAAAGAACTAAAAAAGAACCATAAACAAATGAAATCACTCCGTTCACTTTTCAGGATAGGCCTTGGTCCGTCCAGCAGCCACACAATGGGGCCCAACCGCGCAGCAAAGATGTTTGCCGAGCGTTGTCCCGATGTAGACACATACAGAGTTACACTTTACGGCAGCCTTGCCGCAACGGGCGAGGGACACATGACCGACAAGGCCATCATCTCCGTGCTTGAGCCGCTTGCAAAGCTCGAGCTCATATGGGAGCCCGAGATATTCCTGCCCTTTCACCCCAACGGAATGCTGTATGAGGGCATCAAGGACGGCAAGGTCATCGACAGCTGGACAATATACAGCATCGGTGGCGGTGAGCTTGCAAACGAAGAGACCACAAAGAACGAGGAGGACATTTACCCATTGACAACCATTCACGAAGTAATGGACTGGTGCGACGAGACAGGATGTACCTTCTGGGAGTATGTCGAGAAGTACGAAGGCCCCGAAATCTGGGACTATCTTACCGAAGTGTGGGAGACGATGAAAAGCACCATCAAGCGTGGTCTTGAGAACGAAGGTGTATTGCCCGGCGGTCTCGGCTTGCAGCGTAAGGCAAATGTATACCTCAACAAGTCATACTCATACAATGCTGCGGTGAGCAGCAAGGCAAAGGTGTATGCATACGCCCTTGCCACCAGCGAGGAGAATGCCAGCGGAAGCACAATCGTGACAACACCCACCTGCGGCTCCAGCGGAGTATTGCCTGCGGTACTATACCACCTGCATACATCACACAACTGCTCCGACATGCGCATATTGCGTGCCATTGCCACAGCGGGCCTTTTCGGCAACGTTGCAAAGGAACACGCATCAATCTCGGGTGCCGATGTGGGTTGCCAGGGCGAGATTGGTGTTGCCTGTGCTATGGCAGCAGCAGCGGCATGCCAGCTGTTCGGCGGCACAATCAACCAGATTGAATATGCAGCAGAGATGGGCCTTGAACATCACCTCGGGCTCACCTGCGACCCTCTTTGCGGCCTTGTACAGGTGCCCTGCATCGAGCGCAACGCCATTGCCGCATCACGCGCACTTGATGCCTGCACATATTCGGCACTCTCCGACGGCAAGCACAAGATTGACTTCGACCGCATTGTGGAGGTAATGAAAGAGACCGGCCACGACTTGCCGAGCCTCTACAAGGAGACATCAACCGGCGGTATCGCAAAGATCGACATAAGCAAACGCCGTGGGTTCAGAAAGATTCTTGACACTCTGCATATCAAAAAGAAGGAAGAATGATATAAATGAATAAAAGGCAATCTGCCGTGTTATACGAAGCCTGATAAATCCTCATTTACGCTCTGTAAACTCCGGTTTATTAGGCTTCGCAGGCCTTGCATCTTATCCTTTTATTCATCCTGCTACAAGGAATAAAAATCAAAACCAACAATACACCAAAATGAAAAAACTACTTTTACTTATGGCTCTTCCGCTGCTGTTTGTCGCGGCAAAGAGCGAAGCACAGAGCAACAAGGTAAAGCCTAACTACGAGCTTGCCGAGCGTTTCTCGCCCACCAAGGTCAGCAGAATGGTAAGACAGACAAGAGTGCAGCCCGTATGGTTCCAGGACGGCAAGCAGTTCATCTATGCATGGAGCGACACCAACGAGCGCAACTTCTACATCGTGGATGCCGTTAAAGGCACAAAACGCGAGCTTTGGGACATGGATTGGCTGGCAAAGGAGGTGACAATGCGCACAGGTGACCCTTACGACGCACTGCACCTGCCCATAGGCATAAACAGAATAATCCGCGAGGGACGTTATGTACGTTTCGACATCCAATCAAAGAAAGAGGTCGACCGTGAGCTTCCACGCCACGAGCGCAACGACAGCACAAAGATAAAGGAGAACAAGGGCAAGAAGATGAACAAGACCTTCTACTTCGAGTATGACATAAAGACCGGCGAGCTCCTTGAGCGCACAAAGGACGAGATTGACGACCTCTACCCCAGCTACCCCAACTGGGCAAATGTATCTCCCGACGGCAAGTACGCCATCTACGAGAAGAACTACAACCTGTGGTACATGTCAATGGAAGACCTTGAGAAGCTCCGCATATGGGACAAGGACACAACAGTTGTCGAGCACCAGCTCACAACCGGCGGCCGCCCCAACCGGTGCTATGCATACCACTCGCTCGACGAGAAGCCCGACAGCACAAAGCGCTACCGCGTGAATGCCCTCTGGAGCCCCGACTCACGCCACTTTGTCATGACACACCGTGCCGACTCAATCCTCTCAAAGATGTGGGTCATCAACTCATTGAGCCACCCGCGTCCCA
>JAFXGX010000065.1 GCA_017536695.1 Bacteroidaceae bacterium
AATTTGCGCTACCAGACCCGCAAATGCGCTACCAGTTTAAGGTACTTTACAAACTAAAGGCAAAATGTATTCGTGAAATTGCTGTTATACAAAATGGGAGCAGCTTGTTGCCGCCCCCATAAATCATCAGTTTTCTCCTCTAAGACTCTTAATATGCCTTAGGACTGCATCAAGCCGTTTCCTGTTTGCTTTTTGCTGGCAATACCCCAAGCTTATCGACAACGCCATTGCGCATATGGTTATAGCAATAACAACTGTGTTCCATGCAAAGCCCGACGCTACAAGTATTGTCCATGCAATAAGTGCAATGTACGGCAGCGCAAGCACCTTGTCGGTAAACGAGCGCAATCGCTTGTGGTTTACAATCCTCTCTTGTGCCTCGGTCATGCTCATTGACGGCAGCTGCTTGATGTCAAGCGCCTTGTAGCACCTGCGGTTCAAGAGATATTCAAGCGCGCCAACCGCCAGTATGAACAGGCCGAATCCCCAATATCCTGCACCCTTGCCAAGATACATGATGAGGAACACAATACCCACAATAGGGGCTGATACCAATGAAACGCTAAAACGTTTTTTGTACCATCTTTCAATGTGGGAGAGTTTCTCTTTTATCGCCTCGCCGACAATCTCCTCGCTTATTATGCGCTGTTTATCAAGTTTCTCGTCCAAAAGCGCGAATTGCTGCTTGAGATCTTCAAGTTCCTTAAAACCTTTTTCTCGCTGTGTCATAATTCTTTGTTTACTTGTTAGACATTGATTTCAACTGCTCCTTAATGCGGAACAGCCTGGTGGTAACGCTTGACAATGATATACCTACCACGTTGGCTATGTCCTGATAGCTCATATTCTCCAGCCAAAGAAGAATTATTGCCCTATCAAAGACATCGAGACGGTTAATCCTGTCATACAGCATCTGAATCTGCTTACTGTGGTGGTCCTCATCGTGATACAGGTCAATGTCGACCAGCAGAGGAACTGTCTGTACACGGCTTTTTTTCTTCCGTTCCTGGTTACTGCATGTATTGAGGCTCACACGCCATATCCAGGTCTTTATATCACTATCTCCACGGAAGCCCTCAAATCCCTTCCATAGATTTATAAGAATCTCTTGGAACAGGTCGTTGACCTCTTCCTTATCGTTGGAGAAGAAGTAGCAGACAGTGTATATTGTCTTGCGGTACTCCTTGACCATCTCAGTAAATTTGCGTTCAGTGTTATCCATCAGAATCTCAATTATAGAAGCGCTTCATGTTTCTTTCTACTTGCTTAGACACACGAATGCGAGGGAACTTTCATAAAAAGTGAAGAATTTTTCAAAAATAGCAAAAAAGCAATTAACATAGCGCATTATAGGCGGTAATAGCATTTGTAAATGCGGAGATATGTGTTTTTATCGGCAACCAACAATGTCGTTTTTAGCATAGAATTAAGGTATATAATTAAAGGGGGCATCCTCTGCAGAAAATGCTTATTTGGGCAAAATATACCTAAATAAGCATTTTTTTTAGTGCTTATTTCCCAATTTTTATTTGAATAAGTAAACTTTTGCTATATCTTTGCGTTTAAAATATAGGTGCTATGAATGTATATAAGGACGAAACGATGAAAGAGCAGATTATAAAAAGAATTCAATTTGATAATCCTTGGTGGGTGTCAGGCTCTATACCTAATGATTATAAATCTATGCAGCACAGACTCTATTTGGATACGTTTATGCCAATGGTGGCCGATGTTTCAACAAGAAGAGGTGTTATTCTTATGGGACCTCGTCGTGTAGGTAAGACTGTTATGATATTTCACACCATTGAAGAACTTATAAAAAACGGTGTTCCTGCACAGAAGATCATTTATCTATCAATAGATACTCCTATATACAACAATATTTCATTGGAAGACCTGCTGCAACTTGCAAGAGAGTCTTTAAAGCAAAGCGATGCATCAATGGATGGTTATTTTGTATTTTATGACGAGATACAATATTTAAAAGACTGGGAAATTCATCTAAAATCGCTAATAGACAGTTATAGAAATATTAAGTTTGTTGCATCAGGCTCAGCAGCAGCTGCGTTAAAAATGAAAAGCACGGAAAGCGGAGCTGGTAGGTTTACAGATTTTATGCTCCCACCACTTACATTTAATGAGTACATACATTTGTTAGACCTCAACAATCTTATTGTTCCAACCCGAATGATATGGGACGGCAGAGAAATTAACAGTTATGATACTATTGATATAGATTTGTTGAATAAACACTTTGTGGATTATATAAACTATGGCGGTTATCCAGAGATTGTACTTTCAAAAAAGATGCAGGATGACATTACTCAATATGTAAGACATGACATTGTTGATAAAGTAATGTTGCGCGATTTGCCAAGTTTGTATGGAATCAAGGATATACAAGAATTAAATCGGCTTTTTGTGTATATTGTATACCATACCGGTGAAGAGTTTTCTTATGATGGATTATCCCAGGAGTCAGGGATAAGAAAAGAGGTGTTGAAAAAATACATACAATATTTTGAAGCCGCTTTCTTGATAAAGGTTGTGCATAAGGTTAATGACAACGCAAAAAACCTGCAAAGAGTAACCGCATTCAAAATCTATTTGACAAATCCTTCTTTACGCTGTGCCTTGTTCTCTCCTTTATCGGCTTCTGATAGTATGTTTGGACATATGGTTGAAACAGCGATTTATGCACAATGGATACAAAGGGATACTACCGAAATTCATTATGCAAGCTGGGTTGAAAATAAAAAGAATAGAGAGGTGGATATGGTTGGTTTGGATCTTGCGCGTCAAAAGCCAAATTGGGCAGTGGAAATTAAGTGGAGCGACAGGTATGTAGAACAAACAAGTGAGTTAAAACCATTGCTAAACTTTTTAACTAAAAACAGCCTTCAATCAGCTATTGTAACGACCATAAGTAAATACACATACAAACAAATGAGTGAAGTAGGATTACAATATATACCAGCTGCTTTGTATGCGTATATCGTAGGCGATAATACCATTAAACAGCGCCATGTACAAAATATCGGATAACCAATAGCTCAGATACATATTATCATAGCCAACTGGAATGTGTGATAAGGTATTGATACACAACCGAGTATTATAGTCCCGTACGCACCGCAAAAGAGTTCCAAAGAAATTTGGGACTCGTTTTTGTTTCTATGATTGTCCGATATTTTCTTACCCGATATTTTATAGCCCGCTTGAAAAAGTCTATGTTTTCTGCAGCGAAATGATTACTTTTGTATTCAAAGCGAGTTTCTGATGAATACTATCTGGATTGTAATGCCTATCCTCATTGTGCTGATGTTTCTGTTGGGGATTGACCTTGACAGGACGGCTTTTGCGGGTGTGAGGAGGCAACCGAAGGCTGTTCTGCTCGGAATGTTAGGGCAGCTTGTCCTACTTCCGATTATAGCATTCGGTGTGGCATGGGCACTGAATCTCCCGCCTGTTTATTTTATGGGTCTTGTGCTGGTGGCATGCTGTCCCGGGGGCAGCTCTTCAAATGTCTTCTCGATGTTGGCTAAAGGTGATGTGGCACTGTCGGTGACACTCACTGCGTTGAGCAGTATAATAACTCTTTTTACGCTACCTGTGATAATGGAATTTGTCACTCGCTTTGTGTCCGATATGTCCGAGGTGCAGATAACTCTCCCTGTCGGCAAACTGCTGGTTCAGAATATCGTGCTGCTGTTCGTCCCGTTGATTGCGGGAAGCATCTTCAGGCATTCTCTCCCGACCGCAGCGGCAAGGGTCGGCAGGGTGCTCGGCAAGGCGGCGTTTCCTGCGCTTATGACTCTTGCGCTTCTCTTCTTCTTGCAGTACAGCAATGAGATTGTCGACAACTTCGCTATTCTCGGTCTGTCGGCTGCGATGCTCATCCTGTTGGCTATGGCATGCAGCTCGGCTCTGTCGCGCCTGGGTGGTTTTGGGAGTGCGGTAAGGCGCACTATCGTAATTGAGGTTGGTATGCAGAATGCGGCACAGGCGATTGCCATTGCCTCTTCGCCGTTCATTTTCAATAGCGGAGAGATGGCATTGCCGGCTATCATTTACGCGTTGCTGATGAATGTGATACTGCTTACCTATGTCTATTGTATAAGGAAAAAACAGAAATGACTATGGCAAAGAAAGATGGTATAAGGAAACTCTTCGACAGGATTGCTCCCGATTATGACAGGCTCAATCATATCCTATCGCTCAACATCGACAAAGGGTGGAGGAAGAAGGCTGTGCGCAGGATTGCCGACACTGATACCCCGCTCAGGGTGCTTGATGTGGCATGCGGAACGGCCGATTTTACAATAGAGATTGCACGCAAGCTCCCTGCGGGCAGCAGGGTTACGGGTGTCGATATCTCCGAGGGTATGCTTGCGATAGGGCGTGAGAAGGTCTGTTCTGCCGGTCTTGATGCCGAGCTGCTTGTGGGCGATTGCGAGGCTCTACCATATGAGGATGGCTCATTTGAGCGTGTGTCGGTAGGCTTTGGCGTACGTAACTTCGAGCATCTTGAACTTGGTCTCAGCGAGATGCATCGTGTGCTGACCCCCGGCGGGAAACTTGTTATCCTGGAACTTTCTGTGCCATCGAACTCTTTTGTGCGCTGGTGCTATAAACTGTACTTTCTGAAGATTCTGCCTGCCATAGGCGGTCTCATCTCGGGCGAGCGTGGAGCGTATGAGTATCTGCCTGCGTCGGTACTGCGTTTCCCTGCCCCTGACAAGTTTGTCGCGATGATGAAAACGGCAGGTTTTGCTTCAGTGGAGCATAAGGCATTCACGTTGGGCATATGCAGAATGTATATAGGCAATAAGGCGTCGGTATGATAAGGCATTGGGTAGAGGCTATGCGCCTGAGGACATTGCCTGTGAGCGTGGCGGGTGTCATCGCGGGAACAGGGTGTGCTGTATTGCTCGGTTCGTTCAGAGCTGCTCCAGCCTTGTTGTGTCTGTTGTTCGCCATGCTCGCACAGGTGGCCTCGAATTTCGGAAATGAGTATTACGATTTCAAGAATGGGATAGACAGTAAGGGACGTGCCGGTTTCCGACGTGGCGTAACCGAAGGCGATATTTCTCCGGTTGCCATGAAGAGGGCAACATATTGCACTCTGTTGGCAGCGGCGGCGGTGGGGTGTGCCATGCTTTTCTATGGGCCTTGGTGGCTTGTGATTGTGGGCATTGTCATAATGCTCTTTGCACTGGCTTACAGTGCCGGACCTTACCCCTTGTCGCATCATGGGTTGGGCGATATTGCTGTGGTTCTCTTCTTTGGTGTTGTTCCTGTTGTCTTTACCTGCTATCTGCAGGTGGGGTCATGGAACTGCTTGCACGTAGCCTTGCCTGTGTCGGTGTCCGTAGGACTGCTTGCTGCAAATGTACTGGTTGTGAACAACTATAGGGATATGGAGGATGATGCGGCTGTCGGCAAGCGTACGACGGTGGTAATCTTCGGGCGACGGGTAATGGCTGTTGCTTATCTGCTCTCGGGTGTCGTTGCAATGGCATTGATGTATAATGTGTGGAGGATGTTACCTCTGTGCTCTCTGTTCGCTCCTGCTATGTATCTTGTGCTTCATTTTGTGACATGGCGTCTACTTGTACGCGCCAAGGGTGCGGCGCTGAACCCTCTCCTTGGCCGCACTGCTGTCAACTTGCTGCTGTTTGCTCTATTTTTCCTTTTGACAGCCCTTTTAGTGTGATGATTCCTCCTGACCTTTCTGTCGTTTGTAATAGCTGCTTCTCATCCAATGGTCGAACAGGATGAGGAGAATAAGTATTATTGCAAAGAGTATGTAGGGCGATGCAAATATATCAAGTTTCAGGAATGTGTCTGCAACGCTTGAGAACATCCTTTTCAGCTCTTCTCCGTAGAATTTATCCACAATAATCCCAAGAACGGCAGACAGGGCTGCCGATACGGCAACAATGGAGTAGAACATCTGTTTCTCTGCTCTCTTTTCTCTTGCGCGTATATCTTCCTCAATCTTCTGCATTGTACGGAATGTGAAATTCGAGGGTAGGGCACAGTGCTTTGAGTGCAGTGCCTTTCTTAATCCGCTGTCTTTTCTATCCTGTTTCATAATTTCCTGTCATTAAGTAAGAGGTATAACTTTTTTCTTGTGCGGTACAGCTTTGTCTTTACGTTGCTTTGGGTCAGTCCCATGATTGTGGCCACTTCTTCAATAGGCCGTTCATTCATGTAATAGAGGGTTATGAGAGCCCGCTCTTCGGCATCCAGTCTGTCTATGGCCTCGGACAGTCTTTGCAGTTGCTCTTCGCTGTCGTTGTCCAGTGCTTCATCCAGCAGTTCATCGGGGATGTCGCCGTATGCATTGTATTCTATATTGATAGTGTCGTGTTTTTTCTTGCGTGCGGCCGAGAGTGCGGTGTTGGTTGCTATGCGATAGAGCCAGGTCGAAAAACTGCTCTCTTCTTTAAAGGAGGACAACTGCCGGAACACCTTAATGAATACATCCTGTGTCAGTTCCTCTGCGTCTTCCTTGCACGGGACAATGTGGGCAATGAGGTTGAATACCTGCCCGCCGTATCTGTTGAGGATATGCTCGAACTGTTCGCTTTTTCCACCGAGAACCTCTTTTATTATATGTATGTCATCGTGCTTCATCTATCTAATAGACGCTGAAAAAGCGTTACGGTTACAAAAATTTCAAAAAAATAGAAGAAAAATGTAACCGTTCGGGAGTTGTTGCGTCTAAAGGGTGTAAGGAATGAATTGCTAACCTTTAAATTTAAATAATTATGTTGGATTTTATTATGGTTCCTGCCGTTGTCGGTATTATCACCTTAGGTATTTACAAGTTGTTTGAACTCTTTGTGCGTAAAAAGGAACGCCTGATAATCATTGACAAGATTGGGGATAAACTTACCCCTGATATTTTGAGTGGGCAAATAGATTTCTCTACAAATATCCCTAAGTTCTCTTCCTCTGCATTGAAGTTCGGTTGTCTGTTTATGGGGCTTGGAATAGGTATGCTGGTTGCCTTTGCTGTTCACTATAATTTCGCGGACTTTGTGGAGAACACGTATTATCTAAGAAGTGCTGTCTACGGTTCATGTGTGCTTCTGTTCGGTGGCCTCGGACTCTTGATTGCCTTTATTGTTGAACTGAAGGTCAGTAAGAAGAAGTAAGGAAAAGATAATATAGCATTGACCCTAAAAATCGTTTGGTTAATGTCATATCGAAGGAGTATAGCGACTGAGATATCTCTGCGTTGTTCTTGAGATCCCTCGTCGCTTCGCTCTGTCGGGATGACATATTCACGAAGAAAAGTTGTTGCGGGCTAATATCAATATTATTACCCAAATAATGTCTGTTACAAACAACTTCCCCTTAATGTTATCAGTCCTTCGGGACCCATGTTGAACAGCAGGTCGGCAATGCTCAGGTTGGGCTGGAAACCGTGTCGTTGGGCAAATACCTGGTAGTATGGCTGTGTGTTTACAGTGCATGCTGCAAGGGCCTTGGGCTCTGCAATGTGGCGCATGTCGCACACATCTGCTGCTGTGTGTTCTTTTATCTCCTCAGCGGTCAATATTCTTATCTCCCTGTCAAGTCCTAAAAGTTCGCACACTGTGCTGTGCAGGCGCAGATTGAAATCCATTAGGAACCCGTCGTGCTCCTCGTAGAAGTACGCGAAGTCATCGGCATAATAGTCGAAGAAAGGGCTGTTGCGGTAGGCGCTGACAATGGCGTTCCAATGCTGGCGGCGCCAGTTGCCATGTTCGCTTATTCGCACGTTGCGCATGGCAGTGCGTCCGCCGTCGTGTACAACGGGTATGTTCAGGCTCAATGGCCCGTTCTCTGCTGCTATCACGCAACGGTTGCGGAATGTCTGCTTCACGAAAGGGGTATCGCCGTCAATGAGAAGCCCCGTAGCGCTGTACAGCTTTGCATACAGCGCTACGGGTGCCATGTATAAGGGATGTGACAACAGTTCCATCAGTCGAAGCTGTTTACGCCGCGGAACAGGCGGTTCCAACGTATCTTGCCGTCGAACAGACCCAGGTCCTTGTCAAGTGATAGCCAAATGAAGAGTGCCTTGCCCACAATGTGGTCCTCGGGCACGAATCCCCAGCAGCGTGAGTCGGCACTGTTGTGGCGGTTGTCGCCCATCATCCAGTAGTAGTCCATCTTGAAGGTGTAGCTGTCGCTCTCCTGGCCGTTGATGTATATCTTGCCGTCCTTTACTTCAAGCGTGTTGCCCTCGTATGCCACGATGGGGCGTTCATATATGGCAATGTTGTCCATTGTGAGCCTTACGCTCTCGCCTCTCTTGGGAATCCATATGGGGCCATAGTTGTCGAGTGTCCAGCCTGTGTTGCCGTTCAGCGGGTAGATGCCGTCGGTGCTGTTCTTCTCGGCAATGGATATGCTCTCTACAAGTGCGTTCAACCCTTTGAGTCTCTCATAGCTCTTTTGTGTCAGCGGAAGTTCTCCGAAGCCGTCGCCATTCGCTTGCTTGTAGAACTGGAAGTTCGCAAGGTCTTCCTTGCTTATTCCGAGTTCACGGCGCAGCTTCTCGGGCATAGTCTTGCGGAACTTCACGTTATAGTTGAACTGCAGGTTCTCGGGGCGCTCCATGGGCTTGCCGTCGATATATACTACCTTGTCTTTTATTTCAAGCGTGTTGCCGGGGAGTCCCACGCAGCGCTTTACGTAGTTCTCGCGGCGGTCGACAGGGCGGTACACTATCTCGCCCAATGCTTCGGGGTGTTTCCTTGCAATCTCAAGACCGTCGGCATAATGTTTCTTATACAGCGCATATGCCTCTTCGGCAGGCATTTCGCTTATGAGCCTGCGGTATTCTATACTTGCCTGGTAGAACTCGCTGTCATCTGCGGGTCTGTACTTCTCGATAACATCCTTGTTGAAGCCTTCGGCATAACATATCGAGTGAAGGTCAATCACTTCGGGGCGTGTTGTCGCGAGGTCGCCTGCGGGGTAGTTGAATACAACGATGTCGCCAAGCTCAATATCCTCAAGTCCGGGCACGCGCTCATAGTCCCACTGAACTGCGTCGATGTAGCTCTTGCAACCCAGGACAGGCATCGTGTGCTGTGTCAGCGGCATGCTCAACGGTGTCTGTGGCTTACGTGGGCCGTAGTTGACCTTGCTCACGAACAGATAGTCGCCCACGAGCAGAGTCTTCTCGAGCGATGATGTGGGTATTACATAGTTCTGGAACAGGTACAGGTGCACGAAGTATACGGCAACGAGAGCGAACACTATGGCGTCGACCCAACTCATTACCTTTCTCAGCAGTACGTTCTCCGACTTCTTCCACCAGCCCCAAGGGATGAAACGCGTGGTGTAGTTGTCAATGATGAAAGGGATTGCTATTACACCCAGCCAGCTCCTTACCCAAATGAGGAACAGGATATACAGTACAAGTACTGTCATTAGGGTAATGAGTGACTTTCTTGTCATCTTTACTTCGCGTCCGAATATCTTTAATTCCATTGTTTTGTTATTTGTCAGTTACTTACTCTTTAGACGTTGGAAGTGCCTTGTTGACTACAATCAGAAATTGATGAGGTCCTTCATTCCCAACATGCCGCTGTGCTCCTTGGCATACTCTGCCGCAATCACTGCACCCAGGGCAAAGCCGCTGCGGTTGTGTGCATCATGGGTGATGGTTATTGTGTCGGCCTCTGAATTGTAGGTGATGCTGTGTATGCCGGGAACCTCGTCGCGGCGTACGGCGTCAATCTTCAGTTCGTTGGCCTGGGGTGTGTTGCCTTTGGTCACGCTGCCGTCGGGATTGGTGAGGTCGCCCATTATCCAGCGCTCCTTGCGGTCTATGTTGGCAATGATGCCTTCGGCCAGTGTGATGGCTGTGCCGCTG
>JAFXGX010000066.1 GCA_017536695.1 Bacteroidaceae bacterium
GTTTTCATCTAAAATGAATTTCTGTTTAAATGGAAATATGTATTTATTTTCAGGTATTTCTGGTGCGGTGAGGCGGATTTTTCCAAAACTTATTTCAGAGAAAGCGTTTACCTCTCCGTCATTAATAAAAAGAAGTGTAGAGAATGAATCAAAATTGGAATTGCTGTTACACACTCTTCTTAATTTGTCCGACATTTTTAAATTGACAAAGTCTTCTTTTTCTGTATTGAAATATGGATAAACTAAAAATATACTGTCATACTCTTCTCCACAGTAATCGGCAAAAGAAAATGGTTCTCCAATCATCTGTCTCTCAAGTTGAAGTTCAAGTTTTGGTTCACTTGGCGGTATCATTCCCAGTATATCCATAACCCTAATGATTTCGTTGCAGCTTGTAAGTGAAAAGGTAATTACAAGTGCGGGAATGATTATTTTAAAGCCCAATTTTAAGTTTCCCATTGTTTGCTGCATTTATTACTTGGTTTAATAGTTCTTCTTCGCTCCAACCATTTATAATGGCTTGGTTGCCTAAATAGTATCCAACAGAATTGTTGTGTAAATCCATTTGCTTCTCATTTATGTTATTATCAGGTTTGTTCTCGTGGGCATTCCCGTATTCCTCTGCAAGTGATGAATTGTACCCTGCTGAGACTTGGTTTAAAGCGCACCAATAGCAATGTCTTACAGCATCACCGTAGCCGTTTACTGTTCCATCTAAATTCCTTCCAACTTTTTTTGCCTTTTCCGCATTTGCATTAAATTTAAATGCGTATCCAGGATGTCGAAATACGAAACTTTTCTCATCATCAGTCAGCTTGTAGTATTTGTCTTTATAACCATCTTCTTGCGGTGGGAAGTTTCCTTCATTCCAATTATCACACGCTCTTGCTCTCTCAAAGATGTTTGGCATTCTCTGGCCGTTGTTAAAAAAGTTACTCATAATTATTGCATTTAAAATTACAATGCAAAATTACCGTATGACCTTTTCTGCAAGGTTGCTGAATTGCCACTATGAAACAAATATACAAAACGGGGAGGCGATTGTCAATGGTTCTCAAAGGAAACTCCCTTCTTTTTTCACTTGTTTTAACAAAAATGAGGAGACTAAAGAAGGTAAGTAAATAAGCGGTACCGACGTGTCCGCCCAAAAAGCGACGAGGAATCTCAAAAATATCGTGATACAAGAGATTTTTTCGGGCAAAGCCCTCAACAACACGTCTCACATTTGTTCGAAATGACATAATACAATAAATATGAGTACGGATTGTTATATCGAACTTACGTTAAATATGCGCATTTAAATAAACAAAAAATAAGGGAAACAAGTTTATTTTTCCTTGCTTCCCTATTGAAAATCAATGGTTTAACTAATTGCTAAATCTTAATACTCCTCCTCGTCGAAGAAGAAGTCCTCTTTGCTTGGGTAGTCGGGCCATATGTCCTCTATACTCTCGTATACGTCACCCTCATCCTCTATCTCTTGCAGGTTCTCAATAACTTCCAATGGTGCACCTGAACGTACTGCGTAGTCGATTAGCTCATCTTTTGTTGCAGGCCATGGTGCATCTTCCAGTTTCGATGCCAATTCCAGTGTCCAATACATATTATAAATGGTTTTATAAATGATTATATTTGTTAAGTGCGTGCAAAAATAGTCTAATTTTGTTTATTCACAAGACTTTTGCCACTTTTTTTCTGTGCCTTCCGCAAGCTTGCGCTGGAGCAGGAAAAGATAGTCGGATAGACGGTTCACATAAACCAGAGCATTGCAGTCTATAGGGCTGCACTCCTGAAGTGCCACTATGGCTCTTTCGGCGCGGCGGCATACTGTGCGGCATACGTTTGCGCGGGCCGATGCCTCGGTGCCTCCCGGGAGTATGAATTCATGCATTGGAGGCAACTCTGCCTCGAGCCGGTCGATGGCTCTCTCAAGAACTTCAATGTCCTCTGTGCCTATGGCACACTCGCACTCCCTGTCGGTGGCAAGGTAGCTGCCGAGGGTCATTATCCGGTTCTCTATATTCTCGATGAAAGCTTTTGTGTCGCAATCCCCGACTACAATATTCAGCAGTCCCAGATGGGCGTTCAGCTCATCAAGGGTGCCGTACGACTCTACCCGTGGGTGGTTCTTGCGTACTCGCGTGTTTCCTATGAGTGATGTTGTGCCTTCATCGCCTGTCCTTGTGTAGATGACTGCTTTCTTCATTATAGCTTCAGTGTGTAGTTCTGTTTTTGTCTTTCATCGTTGAAAAAGAGTATGCCCATGCTGTAGAGGTCATATGTGACAATTGTCCTTGGGTCGGCTATTGTCTGCTGCCACCACTCCTTGTGCTCTTTACTGCGGTGTATGCCTTCAACAATGATTATGCTCTCTTTGTTTGTGTGCTTCAGTGCTGCATCGAGCAGTTCCTTGCAGTTATGGCACTCGCCAATGTAGAGAATGCCTATGGCGTTGCCGCAGCTACGGAGCCTCTCCTCAAGCAGTTGCATGGTGTCTCCACTCATGTGCCCGCAGTTGCATGACTCAAGATGCCTTGCTGCGCCTGCTGGTATCGCGGTTCTCTCTGTCAGCAGCATCTTGGGTGTTGCGGGGTGCGCGCTGCTTATTGCACAGGCGGCAGTGACAGAGCCGATGATGATTGCGTTTGCGGGCATTGCCTCGTTGGCTATCCTGAACAGCCTGCGGCATGCCTCTCTGTTCATCCCACCACACTCAATTGCAATAGTATCGAGTTCCTCGTAGGCGTAGTAGGGGAGTTTCTCCTTCAGTACTTGGGTAACGAAGAAAAAGGCAGAGGGGGATTGTATCCCAAACCCCCTGTTGTGCCTTTTGCGGTTTATCCAGCTGCCTGGCTTGAACATTGCCGGTGTTTTTTAGAGTGCAAAAGCCTCTTTAACCTTCTCCACGTAGTCGAGTTTCTCCCATGTGAAGAGCTCAACCTCTACAACCTTTGTCTCAAGGTAACGCGATTCGAAACGCTTTGTCACAATCTGTGGCTTGCGTCCCATGTGACCGTATGATGCGGTCTCGCTGTAGATTGGGTTACGCAGCTTCAGGCGCTCCTCGATAGCCTTGGGACGCAGGTCGAAGAGTGCCTTTACCTTCTCGGCAATCTCGCCGTCGGTAAGGGCGACCTTTGCACTTCCGTATGTGTTCACGAACACGCTCACAGGCTCGGCTACGCCTATGGCATATGAAAGCTGTATGAGTGCCTCCTCTGCCACACCTGCTGCAACAAGGTTCTTTGCAATGTGGCGTGCCGCGTATGCTGCGCTGCGGTCAACCTTGCTGGGGTCCTTGCCGCTGAATGCGCCGCCGCCGTGTGCTCCCTTGCCACCATAGGTGTCAACGATAATCTTGCGTCCTGTGAGACCTGTGTCACCGTGCGGGCCGCCGATGACGAACTTGCCTGTAGGGTTCACGTGGTATTTGATGTCATCGCCAAAGAGTGCAAGAACGCTCTCTGATGTAATCTTTGCCTTCACGCGTGGCATGAGAATGTTGATTACATCCTCCTTTATCTTTGCAACCTGTGCAGCGTCGGCTGCCAACTGCGCTTCTGCGCCCTCCTCTGTGGGCAGTATGAAGTCGTCGTGCTGGGTCGATACCACGATTGTATCAATGCGCACGGGTTTGTTCTCATCGTTGTACTCTATTGTTACCTGGCTCTTTGAGTCGGGACGCAGGTAGGTCATTTCCTTGCCCTCGCGGCGAATCTCGGCAAGCTCGGTAAGGATAAGGTGCGAGAGGTCGAGTGAAACAGGCATGTAGTTCTCGGTCTCGTTGGTCGCGTAGCCGAACATCATACCCTGGTCACCTGCACCCTGATTCATCGGGTCCTCGCGCTCAACGCCACGGTTGATATCGGCACTCTGCTCATGGATGGCCGAGAATATGCCGCATGAGTCGCCGTCGAACATGTACTCGCTCTTTGTGTAGCCTATCCTGTTGATTACGCCACGTGCTATCTCCTGCAAATCAACGTATGCCGATGACTTTACCTCTCCTGCTATTACAACCTGTCCTGTTGTGACAAGTGTCTCGCAAGCTACCTTTGACTGCGGGTCAAAAGCGATGAGCTGGTCAAGCACTGCGTCCGAAATCTGGTCGGCAACCTTGTCGGGGTGTCCCTCTGAAACTGATTCTGATGTGAATAAGTATCCCATAGTTTTTTCTGTATTATGCCCGAAGGTACCAATAATCTTGTGTCTTCATGGGCGTGGTTAAAAATCTTTTTTTCTTTATAAACAGCCCTGTAGGAACAATGTGGTGGGATTACTTATGCCGGCGAATTGCCTTACAAATGCCCTCTGAAGGGGCTTTTAGCATTTTTTACCGTGGTTGCAAGCAGTCAAATCTTTCCACACACAGCCTCTTGGGGCTCCTATTTCATTGCAAAGGTACGCACTTTTTGCGTATTTATAGCATAAATTTTTGTTTTTTTGATAAATTAACCATGTAGCAGGCAATTGGTAGCTCGGTAAATAACGCAAATGACCGGCGCGCCGGTCATTTGCCCAAAGTGTAAATCAGAAATTTGGTTTGTCTACATCCCACCAAAGGCGTGTAGCCTGCTTGTCCGGGTTGCCGAGTGCAGGAATACCGGTTGAATTTATGTTCACCCTTTCAGTCGGATCTTTCGGAGCCCAAGGGATACGACGTATCATGTCGCCCTGTTCTATTGAACCGTCACCGTCATCGGTGTTAAGCACCGGGAACAGTTTAGGATAGCCTGTACGGCGCAACTCTGTCCATGCCTCTGTCGAGA
>JAFXGX010000067.1 GCA_017536695.1 Bacteroidaceae bacterium
AGAACGACAACAAGAAGAATAAACGACAACAGATTAAGGGTAAAACAAACCAAGGAATAACAGTTTTATTTAGTTGAGTTATTTCGTCCACACGAAATTTCTACTGAGCCCGTAATTTTACGTTGAGCCCAGGAAAGGCCATCAGTGTACACAACAAGAAGAAAGACTCTCAAGGAATTCTTGAGAGTCTTTCTTGTCGGGGTGACAGGATTCGAACCTGCGACCCCCTGGTCCCAAACCAGATGCGCTACCAACTGCGCTACACCCCGAATAACGGTGGCCCGAAAGCTTTACTTCTACAGGACATTGCCCGTCAACAATGACCCTATCTTCAAGTTGTCGGGGTGACAGGATTCGAACCTGCGACCCCCTGGTCCCAAACCAGATGCGCTACCAACTGCGCTACACCCCGAAAACTTCTTTTTTTTCAATTATTCAATAATCCCCAACTGCTTGAAGATTGGCACCATCGCCTCAATTGCCCTGTCGACCTGCTCCTTTGTATGGGTGGCCATGAGCGAGAAACGAATGAGCGTATCCTGCGGCGAGCATGCGGGCGGAACTACCGGATTAACGAAAACACCGGCCTCCCACAACATCTTTGTCACAAGGAACGTCTTGTCTGTGTCGCGTATATAGATTGGGATAATAGGAGTGGATGTGTTTCCTATCTCAAAACCTATTTCACGGAAATTCTTCAATGTATAGTTGGTTATATTCCACAGATTCTCAAGACGCTCAGGCTCTTCCTGAATGATATGCAGTGCCTCAAGTGCCGCCGCAGTAGCCGCAGGAGTATTACTTGCACTGAATATGTAAGAACGCGAATTGTGACGTATGTAGTTTATAACCTCCTTGTCACCTGCAACAAAACCACCGATAGTCGCCAAAGACTTGCTGAATGTACCCATAAGAAGGTCAACATCATCTGTAACACCGAAGTGGTTTGCAGTACCACGACCCTGATGACCCAACACACCCAAACCGTGTGCCTCATCGACAAAGATGCTTGCATTGTACTTGTTCTTCAGACGTACAATCTCGGGCAGATTGGCAATGTCGCCCTCCATACTGAAGACACCGTCAACAACAATCATCTTGATTGTCTCGGGGTCGCAAGCCTGAAGTTCTTTCTCAAGACCTGCCATATCATTATGGCGGAACTTACGCACCGTAGAGAATGAGAGACGGCGTCCGTCAACAATTGACGCGTGGTCAAGCTCATCGCAGATAATAGTATCCTTACGGCCTGTAATACAAGAAAGAACACCAAGGTTTACCTGAAAACCTGTTGAATAGACAAGAGCCTCATCCTTGCCCACGAACTGTGCCAGTTCGTTTTCAAGCTGAAGATGTATATCAACAGTACCGTTCAAGAAACGTGAGCCGGCGCAACCGGTACCATACTTGCGGGTGGCAGCTATAGCCGCCTCCTTGATTCTCGGATGATTGGTCAAGCCCATATAAGAGTTCGAACCGAACATCAGAACCTTCTTGCCGCTCATCAGCACCTCGGTATCCTGCTCGCTCTCGATGCAGCGGAAATAAGGATAAACTCCCATTGCCATAAAGCGCTGTGGCAAGTCATATTTAGCATATTTTTCTTTTAATAGGCCCATATCATCAAGGTTTATCCGTTAAGCCGGAGCATTATCGTTTCAGCATGCAAAGGTACTTATTTTTTTTCATTAAGCAACCATTTTCAAGATATTTTTTGCAAATATCATCAAAATGCCCCATCCAAAAGATTATCGGTGCACGACTCGCGAGCCGTGCACCGATAATTATTACCTAAATGAGATTAAAACGGACGTCATCATTTCTTGGACGCGCCATTATCGCCATAGCCGTAACCTACATACCTGTTGCTGCCGCGGCGCTCACTCACATAGCCATACATTTTCTTCTTGGTATCCTCGGCATTAAGTAGCAGAGACACATTGCTGAGCTTACCCTCGGCAACGACACTGTTGAGATACTTGATATCGGCCTTGTGTGTATAATCATAACGTGCCACGTACACTACAGCGTCAGCAACACGGGAGATTATCATAGAATCCGTCACAAGCGCAACCGGTGCGGTATCCAACACGATATAGTCGAATTTGTCTTTCAGATACTCAATAGCCTTATCGAGGTTAGGACGCGCAAGCAACTCCGATGGGTTAGGAGGAATAATACCCGCAGGGAGGACAAAGAGATTCTCCTCAACGCCCGAGGGCAGTATGAAGCGGTCAAGCATCGAAGTATTGTTATCATCCGCAGCGAGGTAACTTGTAAGACCCTCGGCATTCCTGTCAAAATCAAACATCTCGGCAAGGCGCGGACGACGTATATCAAGACCGACAAGAAGCACCTTCTTTCCGAGCATTGCCACACTCATGGCAAGGTTTGTCGCAACGAATGTCTTACCCTCGCCCGAGGTGGTAGAGGTAAACATGACCACCTTACCCTGTGAATTCTTCATCACAAAATTAAGGTTCGTTCTGAGCGTACGGAAAGCCTCGGCCATAATATCGTTCTTGTTACGAACCACGACAATTGCACGCTTGGCATTCTTCTGCGAATGATTCATCGGAATACTGCCCACACACGCGATATTAGTGAGTGTCGTAATATCATCATTGATTGACAACGCCACGCGCATCGACTCACGCAGATATATGAACGCAGCAGGAATCATCAATCCCAGGAAGATAGCCACCATAAGCACCATCTTGCTGTTCGGTGCCACCTTGCCACCAAGCATTGGAGCGTCGATGCATCTTAGGTTGTTGGCAGTGACAGCCAGATTGAGGGCATTCTCCTCATACTTCTGCAGAAGCATCACGTAAAGCTCGGACTTGATTTTGCTCTCACGCTCAAGAGTCATAAGACCGCGCTGGATATCGGGAGACTTCTCATAACGGGCGGTGTAATTGTCAAGCAAGGTCGCAATAGCATCATGCTGCATGTTTAGCGAACGGTCAAATGCCTGTATAGCCACTCGCAAATCGGACTGCAACTGACTGACTCTCAAAGCAGCCTTCTTCAATGCCGGGTTGTCGCCTTTGGCTGTCAGTTCAAGACGGTTATATGCGATAACCTCCTGGTTATAGTTGTTGATGATTGCTATCAGCGCCTGGTCAACCGTCAGACCGAATGTCGTGGGCACGACCTTCATATCGTTCGCCGGGTTATTTATGAACTCCTTGAGGAATCGTGAAGATTTCAGCATCAGGTCAACCTCCTCGAGTTGCTTTGTATATTCGGTCTTATTCTTGCTGACTACAGCCGCATCAAGTTCAGGAGTAATCAACTGGTTGTTTTTCTTAAAGGTAGAGAGACGTGTCTCCATGACAACAAGTTCCTGACTCAGAGAGTCAATTCTCTCAAGAATAAATTCCTCGGTTTGACGCGCCACAATGCGTTTCTCTTCATTGGTCACATTGTTATAACTATTGATTACCGCATTGAGGAAATCGATTCCTGTTGCCGGTACTGGAGTATTTATGGCCATCATTGAGACCGAAGAGCTCTTTGACACAGGAGCCACGCCCAACATGGACATATAGCCTCTCGCTGTTGCTGTCAACGGGTTAATCACAACCTGCAGCTCGCCCTCAAGCTCATCGAAAGAACACATCTTCTCGAGAAGGATATTTCCCGAAGGAGTCGCCAACACATACACAGAATCAGAGAACTCTGTTGAATATTCCACAGCTTCCTCATCTTCCCTGTCAAGATAGCATTCATACACCACTTTCACAGGATTATTCCCGTCAAAGGTAAAATGCATCTTTATTGGAGCCCAAAGATTCGCAAGCGAATCGGAAGAAAAATTCCCCACAGAGTCCACGCCATACACGACTTTCAGCGGGCTGTTGTCCTTATAAATAGGACGATTATGGAACCCGGGTATCGAATAAGAGATATACAAACCGGCATCTTCGACAGCCTCACGTACAACAGACATTGACTTGATGACCTCTATCTCATTCTCGACATTTGTATTCTGGGCCTGGAAACCGAAATCAGCCAACATATCCGCCTGCGATGCGAAAGAGCCCTTCTCCTTATCCTGCATCAGAATCTTAGCCGTTACCTGATACTGCGGGACTGCAACTCGGAGATACAAAAAGGCCGCAACCACGCACACTACTACAGAAATCAGCAGCAACTTCCAGTACGCCACAGCATAAGAGAGTATCTTCTTGAGGCTCAAGCCCTCCTCTTCCACGACATTATTTGCAAAATTATCATTTTCCTGCATAGCACCGTTTATTTAAGAATGTTATACAATAGAGATGTCAAAGATATGAGAATAGAAGTAGCCGAGAACCAGAGAGAGGTTGAAGAGCCGATATCCGAGTTCTTCGCCTTGGATTCATTCGGTGTCACATAAACAACATCATTCTGCTGCAGATAGAAGTAAGGAGATGTCAGGATATTTGCATCATTGAGGTTAACCTCATGAATAGCCTTCTCGCCTGTCTCACTCTCACGGATTATCTTCACATTGTCACGCAAGCCGTATATTGTCAGGTCGCGGGCAAGTGCAAGAGCCTCGAAGATATTGACCTTTCCGTTCTTAATATTGAATGAACCTGGGGCATTGACCTCGCCCAATACAGAAATCTTGAAATTAACGAAGCGCACGGTAACCGACGGCACAGCCTCAAAAGTATCCTGAACCTTGCTGAATATCAGCTTCTCAGCCTCGGAGATTGTAAGGCCCGCAATCTTCACCACGCCGACGTTAGGAATATTTACCGTGCCGTCATTCGCCACGATATAGTTCTGCAGCGTAGGCTGCGAAGTAAGATAAGCGCCTCGCTCCGTAGCATCCGAAGGCATGACAAGATTATATGCCATTGACGCTGTCATATCCAGAGGATTGACAACAACAATATTCAGAAGGTCCTGGGGCTGTATTTTCGGCTCAAAGAGTTGAGCTTCAACGGCTCCATAGTCAAGTTCCCTGCTGTTCTGCAGATATGGGACCTTTTTGTACGAAGTACATGATGTCGCCAGAGATATCACGAGCAACATCAAAAAAAGCAGTTTTCCAAAACCAGTCTTTTTCATATCTAATTTTTATTTATTATTTGCCAACAAAGCGCTCTATCAACAATGTATAGAAGCCCTATTTACCACATTTTGCAAAGATAGCAACAAATGAGCGAGAAACATGAAGTTTACTTCATTTTTTTCAAAGCGAATGCAGAAAATCTTAGAGGTTTACCTCAAAGATGCCATGCAAATGAGCAAGAAACATGAAGTTTACTTCATTTTTTTCAATGCGAGTGCAGAAAATCTTAGAGGTTTACCTCAAAGATGCCATGCAAATGAGCGAGAAACATGAAGTTTACTTCATTTTTTTCAATGCGAGTGCAGAAAATCTTAGAGGTTTACCTAAAAAAATACAAAAACAAAAACAAAAAATATATTAAATTAACGAACAATTAAATAAACAAATATCATAGACAATAGTTTTCTCATCGACAATTTTGATAAATTATCCATAAAAGAGTATCTTCGCGTGATATAAGAACCAAACCAACATTTAAGAACAGATGGCAAAACAGACAAAGAGGTCAAAGACTTGGATCTACGCGGCACTTTTCATATTCATCCTGCTCGCGGCAGCAGCGGCAACAATGGGCAGGAAATATTACATGACAAGAGTCAAGAGCATCACTCTCGAAGAAACGGCATATTTATACATAACACCCGAGGACAATGCCGAGAGCGTCCTGTCCAAACTGAAGGAAGCCATTGCCCCGCAATCGGCCGACGGGTTCATGCTACTTGCCGAGCACAACAGATTCGATAGCCGCCGTCGCAGCGGCAAGTTCGCTATCAAGGACGGCGACACCATGAAGGATATCTATTACAGGATTGTGAGCAACACACAGACACCCGTAAAGCTGACCATACCCTCTACAAGAAGCATACCGCAGGCTGTAGGCATTATATGTAGACAGCTCATGCTCGACTCGGCAGAACTGAGCCGATACACAGGCAGTGCAACATACTACAACAGGATTGGGTATACGACGGAAACACTGCCGTCGCTGTTTATTCCCGAAACATACGAGGTCTATTGGGACATCAAGCCCGAGGAGCTTATGATAAGGCTGTCAAAGGAGAGAAGGAAGTTCTGGAACGATGAGCGCAAAGCCAAGGCTGAGGCCATCGGGCTGACATTCGAAGAGGTAGCCACACTCGCCTCAATCGTGGATGAGGAGACCAACGACAACAGCGAGATGCCTATTGTGGCAGGACTTTATATCAACAGGCTCAAGAGAGGGATGCCCCTGCAGGCCGACCCGACAGTGAAGTACGCCCTCGGTGACCCCGCACGCAAGCGCATATTAAAGAAAGACCTCGAGGTAAACTCAAAATACAACACATACAAGCATACCGGACTCCCGCCGGGTCCCATACGCATAGCGACAAAGCAGGCTCTGGAGAGCGTACTCAACTACAAGAAACACAACTATCTGTACATGTGTGCCAAGGAAGATTTCTCGGGCACGCACAATTTTGCGAAGACCCTGAGCGAGCATAACGCCAACGCACAACGCTACCAGCAGGCTCTGAACAGGAGAAACATAAAAAGATAAACGGCATGCAACCGGTTTCAACCCAAGAAACACAAAGACACCTTAATATAAAACAAACAGACACCACACAAGTATGAGAAAGCTATTCACTACACTCGTGGCATACATTTTTGCACTGCAAGGAAGCCTCGTTACCGCACAGGAGAACACCACCGCACTCATTCCCATGCCGAACAGTATTGAGACGGCAGGCAACGGCAAATGTTTTCAGATGAACACAAAGAGTGCAATCAGGAGCAACCTGCCCGAGGATGCCTTTGTCATAAACGAACTGAAGAGGATTCTACAGGAGCGCACAGGCATTACACCCCTGTATGACAACAGCCGTAGCCGCAACATCATAGAGCTTACCATTGACCCTACGCTCAACGGCAGCGAGCACTACACACTGAAGGTCGACAAGAGAGGAATAACCATAAAGGGAGCAACCGAGGGAGCACTATTCTGGGGCATACAGACGCTCGACCAGCTACTGCTTGGTGACATCTGCAACACTGCAGCCGACAAAATCGCACACATATCCATTGATGACGCCCCAAGATTCGCGCACAGGGCAATAATGCTCGACCCTGCACGACACTTCCTGCCCGTAAAGGACGTAAAGTTCTTCATTGACCAGATGGCACGTTTCAAATTCAACGTGTTGCAGTTGCACCTGACCGACGACCAGGGCTGGAGAATTGAAATCAAGAGCCACCCCGAGCTGACATCAAAAGGAGCGTTCCGCAACCCGGGCACCGCGGAGCAGGGCCCCGACAACGGCTACTATTCGCATGCCGACATAAGAGAGATTGTAGCATACGCCGCAGAGCGCAACATCGAGGTAATCCCCGAACTGGACATACCGGGACACTCCGTCGCAATACTGGCATCACACCGCGAATTAGGATGCACCTTCCGCCACGGGGAGAGCATTGACCTTGGAAACACAACAAACATGATGCTGTGCGCTGCAAACAGCGAGGTATACGGGATATACAAAGACATAATAAAAGAGGTGGCAGAACTGTTCCCCTCAAAATGGATTCATCTTGGAGGCGACGAGGCTGCCGTAAAGGAAAACTGGGCAAAATGCCC
This sequence comes from Bacteroidaceae bacterium, assembly GCA_017536695.1. GTDB lineage: Bacteria > Bacteroidota > Bacteroidia > Bacteroidales > Bacteroidaceae > HGM04593. The sequence continues at coordinate 7,686 of JAFXGX010000067.1, forward strand.
CGACTGCCAAGCCATGATGAAGGAACTGGGTTACGAAGACCCTTCACAGCTCATGATACCATTCTTCGGCAACATCCTCGACATTGTGCGCAGTAACGGCAAGCGGGCAATCCTTTGGTGCGAGCTCGACAACATATGGCCACCGGCCAACGAGTACCTGTTCCCCTACCCTGCCGACGTGACTCTTGTCACATGGCGCAATGCCCTGACCCCCAAATGCATAGAGCTGACACGCAAGCATGGGCACCGGTTAATAATGGCACCGGGAGAACACACCTATCTTGACTATCCGCAATACAAGGGCGACCTTCCCGAGAGAGGCAATTGGGGAATGCCCACAACGACGCTCGAGCAGAGCTACAGGCTCGACCCGGGCATGGGACTGCCAGCTGATGAGCATGCTCACATAACAGGAGTAATGGCCACACTGTGGGCCGAGGCCATAAGGGACATAAACCGCGTTACATACATGGCTTTTCCACGCGCCATGGCTATCGCCGAAGCCGGCTGGAGCGACATGGATATGCGCAGTTGGGAGAGCTTCAAGGAGCGCATCTACCCCAATATATACGATATGATGAAGAGAGGCGTATCGGTAAGAGTTCCATTTGAAATAATTGAAAGATAAACAGGCCTGTGTCAGGCCAAAGGCGCACATAGACGTTACAGGATGTAAAAAATGGGAAACGGGCAGAGATAAAACCGTTTCCCATAACAGGCACGCGACAAGCGAATGCCACACGCCCGTTTCTCTTCAAGCATCGCCTGCTATTCCTTTCTGTCAAGAGCAAGGTCCTGACTATAATACTGAAAAAAGTCGTGATTGAGTATTAAAGATATCTTCACAAGCAATGACGTATCAATGCTCTCGCGCTTGAAAATGCTGTACACATTCGTACGGTCACAGCACAGCTCCTTCGCGAACCAGGAAACAGAAAGTTCCAGTTCATCGAATTTTTCCTTGATGATGCTCCCGATATGAATCATAGCTCTACACTTTTAAGTTTTGCGGTAAATTTGTGTAATTTGCACAAAAATATAGATTTTCAATTTTACGGCAAACCTTTTAACGTTATTATATTTCTACAACGTATTGAGGATGAGCAATATATGTGTCATTTTTAACAAAACTGACACAACTAAGCCTGTTCATAATATAGAACAAGGACCGCCCGCATTGGTTTGTACATGCTGTTTGAAAGGATAAGCAAAAGTGACAGGCTTTATAAAAGTTTGCATTATTGACAATGCTGAGATAATTTGAAGATATTCAGAAAAAGAGAGCCCCATGGGCACAATATGTAAAAAAATCGCAAATCGGCCCACATGCCGAAATTACGGGGGATACATCTTGAGATTCTTCGCTCCGTTACTCTTCGCTCCAGAATGACAATGTCCAACGAATTTTCATTGCAGGTTATTATTGGAATTACTATTGCTACCCGTTGCCCGATAAAAACAACTCCAGGCACATACCCCTCACCGCAGCGCGGAGCTCCCCTACAGGGGAGCAATTGTATGCTGCGTTAAAACTCCTCCCCTGACAGGGGAGGTGGCTGACAAGCCGGAGGGGTACTGATGTTACCTGCAACATCGGCCCGCCCTGGGCTTGTATTGCTAATCAACAGTTCTTATATTCAGCCATTCTCTTACCCTTGACCTGTTGTTGTATATTCTTTTTGTTGTCGTTCTTGCTGTACTTTTTGACGCAAAAAGTACCAAAAACTTCGGCACTCGGAAAAAATCGTC
>JAFXGX010000068.1 GCA_017536695.1 Bacteroidaceae bacterium
CATACGCTACTACAATAATGATAGAATCAAACTTAGGCTAAATGGAAAAAGCCCGGTGCAATACCGAGCTTTATTCCAATCTAAGAAGGCTTCTTAATAATGTTAAACCGTCCAACTTTTGGGGGTCACATCATTGCTATCCCTCTTATATTCGTTTAGGCTCAGTATCAATTTGACCGCGAGCCGACACAAACAAAAAAGCGAGTGCATTGCACTCGCCTATGGGGTGGGTAAGCTACCTACATCGCGCCGCTACAACCAACTACCTTTGCTGCGGTCAAGCCCTGGAGGATTCGCTAGGAGCTGGCCGTATAGGACTTACCCATACATTTTCATAATCTTGTGCAAAGATATGAAAAAATTACGATGCAACAAACTTTATCCCCTATTTTTTATGCCAGCACCTTAACAACGGCCATAAGAGCAGAAAGGTTTTAGCATTGGATATGAAATCCGAGGATTTTTATTACCTTTGCGCCAAGAAATCAGCCAATCGGTCTGTCGCCGTTGCCGTAAGGCAAAGGAGGAAAGTCCGGGCAGCACAGAGCACTCCACTTCCTAACAGAAAGGTGCCCGCGAGGGCAGAGTAATGCAGAAGAAAATAACCGCCTCTCTTCGGAGCGGTAAGGGTGAGAAGGTGGGGTAAGAGCCCACCAGCCGTGCAGCGATGTACGGGCTGTGTGTCTTGGAGGCTGCAAGTTCATGTAAACCGATGTTTGAAGGTTGCTCGCCTGAGTCGGAGGGTAGAACGCTTTAGCATTGTGGTGACACAATGCATAGATGAATGACAGACACCCCGCAAGGGGCACAGAACCCGGCTTATAGATTGACTGTTATACAATGAGGGTGACTTTTGGGTCACCCTCACTTTGTAGGAGATAAATAAAAGATGCAGTTTAAGGCTCGCGGAGGGTTAAAACCGCTGTTTACTGAACGTGAATGAGAATTTTTAAGGCAAACGTAACAAAAAATACGTTTTTGAGTCATCACCATATTATCTCGTCAAATACATTTGCTTTTAACCTTATTGAAACTCTGCGACATTCGCAGTAAAGACTCGGCCAAGACTGGTTTAACCGTTGGCAAGCGCAGCCAACCAACGGCTTAGATATTTGACAACACTCGCTTTTAGTGCCCGGCTTTCGGCTTTCGGCTTTCACCTTTCACTTTTCACCTGTCCGCTTCTCAACATCGGAGCTTGCGACCATAAGCAGGTGGTCTCCCTCGGCGAGTTTCAGCGAACCGTCGGGCACCATATACCTGTCTCCACGCTTGACAAGCATCACAAGCACACCTTTAGGCAAGCCCAAAGCCTGCAAGGTATCCCCTTTCTCCTCAAGCAACTCTGCTGTAACCGTTATCTCGCTCAGTTCCCCTGCCTCATCGGGCAGTTCCACGTCGAAATGGCTCTTCGCCTCGGGAGGCAACAGAAGATTCATCTTGCCTGCTGCCATGGCGATTGTTCCACCCTGCACGACCATTGAAAGCAATGTTATGAAAAATACGATATTGAATATATCGTTGCTGCCCGGCACATTCTCTACAACAGGATACATTGCGAAGATGATAGGCACAGCACCGCGGAGACCCACCCATGATATGAACGTCCGTGAAGCAAGAGTGATGTTCTTGAACGGCATGAGCGAGATAAAGACGCTTAACGGACGCGCTACAAGCATCATGAAGATACCGATGAGAAGCGCTGCAACAGCTGTCTTCCACATTTCGCCCGGGTTGACAAGCAGACCGAGCAGAAGGAACATGCCTATCTGCATAATCCATGTAAGACCATCAAAGAATGCCACCACCTGTTTACGGTTCTTCATCTTGTTGTTGCCTACTATGATACCTGTGATATATACCGCAAGATATCCATTTCCGCCAAGCATATCGGTCAATGCAAATGTAAAGAAGACAATACTCATCAACATTATCGAATAGAGCGGTATATTGTTGAGGTTTACCTTCTTCATGCACCACAATGTCGCAAAACCTGCACCGGCACCGATCATAGCTCCGGCAGCGAACTGCTGCACCAGAACCGTCAACGAACTGACAATGAGTTCAGGCGCATTCAGCGTCGAGAGGTCGGCATCCCCTATGGTAAGCGCCAACTGTATAAGCACTATTGTAAGTATGTATGCCATTGGGTCATTGCTTCCGCTCTCAAGCTCAAGCATCGGCTGCAGATTGTTCTTGAGCCGCATATTCTTTCCGCGCAGGATATTGAACACCGTTGCCGAGTCGGTAGATGACATTGTCGCGGCAAGCAGGAAACAGGTAACCAAGGGCAATCGGAAAGAAAAGAGTTCCCATTCACAGAGGCCGAATATGAACCCGCCCGTAAAGATTGTCGTCAGCAGTACACCCACCGTAGAGAGCATCAGTCCGGGACCTAACACAGGTTTTATATCGCTTATCTTGGTCTCGACGCCGCCGGTGAAGAGAATGACGCACAACGCTACCATACCGACAAACTGGGCCTGTCCCACGTTGTCGAACTGTATTCCAAGACCATCCTGCCCGAAGAGCATTCCCGCGACAAGGAAAAGCAACAGGGTCGGCATGCCGAAACGTCCACCGGCCTTGGTTATGAGTATACTGCAGAATATGAGTATGGAGCCTATGAACAGAATATTTCCCGAAGTGAAGAATATCATAATATTAACTTTTTGTCTGCAAAGATAGTAAGAAGTGAGAAAAAGGCAGCAGATTCTTCAAAATAAGGCATACTGCCAATCAAACAACAATGGCGGCACATGCCGCCATTGTTGTTTGATCAATAGATTTGTATCAACAGCAATCCCGTTCCAATAGCGACAGCCGTAGCAACAAGTCCGGGCATCATGAACGAGTGGTTCAGCACCCACTTGCCTATTCCGGTCGTACCCGTACGGTCGAAATTAATTGCGGCAACCAGTGTCGGATAGTTAGGAATAAAGAAATAGCCGTTAACAGCGGGGAACAGTGCAATGAGCATCATAGGAGATATGCTAAGCGCAACGCCGAGCGGCACAATGGCACGCACTGTTGCTGCCTGACTGTAGAGCAGGATCGACATCACGAAGAGGGCTATTCCGAAGAGCCATGGCATCTCGGTGACAACACCCTCAATGGCACCTTTCAGTTCCACTATGTTTCCGCTGATGAATGTATCGCCCATCCATGCAATACCGAAGATAGCCACCACAGCCTGCATGCCGGCTGAGAAGACACTTCCCTGAGCAGCCTTTAGACCGTTAGTGCGGGTAACGACAAGTATCACGGCAGCAGTGGAGAGCATGAGCATCTCAATAATCAGCGGCATGCTTACCTGTACACCGTCGAACGAAGGACGCAGCGAAGGAATCGAGCCGAAGAGCACAATGAGCAACGTAGCACCGATGAAAAGAGCCACCGAAGCACATGCCTTGAACTTGTTCTCGGCATCTTTCAACTCCACATGATTCGTATCAAGTTCTCCGGCCTTCAGACGACGCTGGTATTCCGGGTCATCAACGAGGTTCTTGCCCACTCTCATAGAGAAGAAGGCACCCACAAGGACACCCACGAGCGTAGCAGGGATACTGATTTTTAGAATATCAAAAAGAGTAATGTCAAAACCCGCAAGCAAACCGAGCAGGGCTACTGTAGCCGCTGAAATCGGTGAAGCCGTAATGGCCTGCTGCGATGCAATGACAGCGATGCCCAGCGGACGCTCGGGACGTATCTTTGTCTCGTTCGCCACCTCAGCAATCACAGGCAGCACCGAATAGGCCACGTGACCGGTACCTGCAAGAAACGTAAAGGCATATGTTACCAGCGGAGCGAGAATTGTCACATACTGCGGATTAGAGCGCAGAATCTTCTCGGCAACCTTGACCATATAGTCAAGACCGCCGGCAGCCTGCATGCAGGCTGCCGCGGAGATAACTGCAGCAATCATCATCATCACATCAATGGGCAGTTCGCCCGGCTGAAGCCCGAAGACAAATGTCAACAGGGCAACACCAAGACCACCCATCACGCCAAGACCGATACCGCCAAGGCGTGCACCGATGATTATGCATATGAGCACAATCAGCAACTGCAAGAGTACCATCATCAGTTACATTCAACGTGACGCTCCCTAATCAGAAGAGCGGCAACTGGTAAATGAATCCCAATGATACTCTCTGGGTGCAATAGTCACTCTTGCCGATAGCCTTCGCCCTCTCGGTAAAGAAGTTGTTCTGTCCTACATAAGTAAGGAAGAAATGGAGATTGGTATCCATCGGATAGTACTCTACACCTGCTACATAACCGAGTGATGTGCGGTAGTTGCCCTCGGCTACATTGTCGCTCTCCTTATATATACCTGCCGACTCAAGCATACCCTTCACAAATACGTTCCATTTTGGCTTTATGCGGTAGTTGAACTTCGCTACAAGAGAGTTATACATTGCATTGTACATGTTGTGACCACCGAAATTGGCCTGACCACCGAAGATATTTGTCATGATGCCCTTGCGGTCGACCTGCTCGAAAGAGCTCATGAGGTCAACATACATGTTGCAGCGCTCCGAGAAGTTGAACTGGTTACCGAGAGCAAAGTAATACATGTACTTTCCGTGAGTCTCCTCCATAATAGAAGCCGACCAGCGTGTCTGCCATGCGTTGTCAAACATATTCGCATTCCAGTTGATAGTATACACAAGCGGCAGACGGCTCTCCTCAAGACCTGCGCCATAAGTATCCTCCTGCGAGTTGTTGCGGCTGTCGAGAATCTGCAGCTGCCACTGCTGGGTTGGAGTCATGTCATATGTAAGGGTAACACCGGTCATGAAGTTACTCATGTTATTGATAATCTCACTGTACTGGTAGATTTCAATGGGGTTCGCATCGAACTCGAAGCCACCGTATGCGACACACTGCTTACCCGCTGTCAGCGAGAACTTTTCACCGAGTTGAACACCGATATATGCAAGGTCAATGGAGTTTGGCAGATTGTCGACCATGCCGTTGCCATCATTGCTGCGGTTCAGGCGCTGTCGCCAACGGTATGAGAGCCAGTCATTAACACGGCCTTTTGCCTCGATACGTAACTGACGCATATTGAACGCGCCCTGACTCAATCCGTTGCGGCCGTCCTGGTTGAACTTTGCATCAAAAGCCCCATGCATGTTCATGTAGAGGTTGAACCAGTCATTCTGTTTCTCTATCTTTGATATACGCTCATAGAGCGACTTCTCATTGGCAGGAACCTGCGCATTGCGCGATGTAACCTGGGCCGAAGCGTAACTTGCCACAAGAAGCAAGAGCGCAAACAGAGTGTTTCTCATCTTCATAGTTGATTGTCATTAATAGTTATTGAAATATTTCTGAATGGTTTTCCAGTCATCGGTCTTTGTAAGGGCAAGCATAAGAAGGATGCGCGCCTTCTGAGGATTGAGACCCCATGAAGCCACGAATTCATACTTGTTGTCATCGACCTCGGCGTCAAGTGTTGTAGCACCGGTGGGAACACGGCTTGAACGCACAACGATTATACCGTCCTTACGTGCCTTCTCAAGCTCGGGGAACACATTCTTGTGGATGTTTCCGTTACCGACTCCGGCATATACGATACCTTTATAATGTTTATCAATCATCATGTCAACGACATCACCCTCGACACTTGAGTAACCATAGGCTATGCCCACCTTGGGGAGAGACTTCAGGCCATCTATATTGAAATATGGAGTCCTGACCTCATTGAATAATGTTCCCTCATGTACATGGTCTACAAATTTACGGCCCACTCTGTCGGGAGCATGATAATAGAATACCTCGCCATTGTGGATGTAACCCAGAGCACCGGAATTGGGCGACTGGAAAGTCTCCACGCTTGTTGTATTGGTTTTTGTGACATCCGCTGCACCATAGACCTTGCCGTTCATGCACACAAGCACTCCACGACCCATTGAGGCGGGTGATGCAGCGGTTACAACGGCATTGTAGAGGTTGACTGGGCCGTCGGCACTTATTGCGGTAGATGGACGCATTGCACCTACAAGCACAATGGGGATATTGCTGTCGGTAACAAGACTCAGGAAGAAGGCAGTCTCTTCCATTGTATCGGTTCCGTGAGTTATTACAATACCATTCACCTTTTGGCTTGCGATTAGTTCATTCACCCTCTTTGCAAGCACCAGCCACACATCATCGCTCATGTCCTGCGAACCGATGTTCACCACCTGCTCGCCCTCGACATACGCAACATCATTGATTGCCGGTACAGCATCGAGCAATGTACCGATTGCAACCTGACCTGCCGAGTAGTTGCTCTTTGTAGCCGAAGAGCCCGAGCCTGCAATTGTTCCACCAGTTGCTAGGATATACACCTTCGGCAACTCCTGAGCCATCATCGTCACTGCCACGAGCATCATGACAGAAAGCACGCTAAATCTTTTTAGGAAATTCATAAGTATCAGTTTTTGTTATGGTTAGTATTCAGAACCTGTTTATTCCTTGTTACAAGAACACTCATGGGCATTGTTTTGTTGACGTTGTACCATTGTTAGAAAATAGACTCGCTGGTTATTGTCGTCAGTTCCTCGAGCGCCTTCATGCCCATTACCGAGTTACCCTTGCTGTTCAGCCTTGGGCTCCACACCGCCACCGAATAGCGCATGGGACAGATAGCGGCTATGCCACCTCCCACACCACTCTTTCCAGGCAACCCCACAAGGTATGAGAACTCGCCCGCCTCATCGTAGAAACCACATGTCTGCATAATGGCATTCATGCGCTTTATCTGTGAACGGGTAAGCTCGATGCCCGCATAGCTGAACGGTTCGGCATGGTTAGCGAACGCGAGGAATGCCCTCGCCAGTTCGTGACAGTTCATCTCGAGCGAGCATGTGAGAAAATAGAGCCTGAGGACCTCTTCTACATCACAATCAATATTCTTATGGTATTTGAGCAGGTTGGCAATAGCCGCGTTCAGATAGGCTGTCTCGCGCTCGGAACGCGCCACCTGCTCATTGTAGCAGATGTCATCTTTGCCGCAGAGCGCGCGCACGAATTCAAGATACCTCTCGGCAGAGTTGTCAAATGATGTAAGCAGGATATCCGCAACCACCATGGCCCCGGCATTGATGAAGGGATTACGGGGAATCCCATGCTCCACCTCGAGCTGCACCAACGAATTGAACGCTGTGCCCGAAGGTTCCTTGCCTACACGCGACCACAATGCCTCGCCCTTGATTGAGAGCGCCATTGCAAGAGCAAACACCTTCGATATACTTTGTATCGAGAAACGCTCGCCTGAATCGCCTATTGAATAGTCACCGTCGTCAATGGTATTGAGACAGATGCCGAACTTGTCGGGGTTTACCTTCGCCAGTTCAGGAATATAATCTGCGACCTTGCCGACGCATGAATATGGCTGGACCGAGGCATGTATGTTCTCTAAAATAGTCTTGTAATCCATCAAAAGAATCTTTGAGATATGCGAAGATAACAAATTTCCGGAACAAGAAGCATTTTAAATACCCTTTTTGACAAAAAGGAGATGCAAGAGTTTGCTATCGGGAGACAATATGCCTATCTTCGCGATATAAAACCGAGCAATGGCAATAATAGAGATTACATCACTTACCCACCCCGGTGTGGAGATATTCAGCACGCTTACCGAGGCACAACTGCGCAAGGAGCACGACAAAGAGCAGGGAATTTTCATTGCCGAAAGCCCCAAAGTCATCAAAGTGGCACTGAATTCGGGCTACAAGCCACTCGCATTGCTGTGCGAGAAAAAGCACATCGTGGGCGATGCCGCCGATATAATCGAACAGTGCGGAGAAATCCCTGTATACACAGGCGAGCGTCAGATGCTTGCAAGCCTCACCGGATACACCCTTACACGCGGAGTACTATGCGCCATGGAGCGCCCCTCAGAGCCCGACATTGAGGAAATATGCCGCAATGCCCGTCGCATTGTTGTCATAGAGGGCGTAGTCGACACAACCAACATCGGGGCAATCTTCCGCAGTGCAGCAGCACTGGGCATTGACGCAGTGCTGCTGACGCGCAACTCATGCGACCCATTGAACCGCCGCTCGATACGTGTTTCCATGGGCTCGGTCTTTCTTGTACCCTGGACATGGCTTGACGGAGGCATAAGCCAGCTGAAAGGGCTCGGTTTCACTACAGCAGCCATGGCATTGAGCGAAGAGTCGATATCCATTGCCGACCCTTTGCTGACAACCATACCGCGCCTGGCGATAATCATGGGCACCGAAGGCGAAGGGCTGCCGGCCGGTACAATTGCCGCAGCCGATTACACCGTAAAGATTCCAATGTCACACAATGTCGATTCCCTCAATGTGGCGGCAGCTGCAGCAGTCGCTTTTTGGGAGTTAAGGAGCAGGGATTGAGGCTCAGTAGAAATTTCGTGTGGACGAAATAACTCAACTAAATAAAACTATTATTCCTTGGTTTGTTTTATCCTTAATCTGTTGTCGTTTATTCTTCTTGTTGTCGTTCTTGCTGTACTTTTTGACGCAAAAAGTACCAAAAACTTCGGCACTCGGAAAAAATCGTCACAAGCGCCCTTTGCTCATGCCACCATAGGCGAGCATTCGGTCGGGCGC
>JAFXGX010000006.1 GCA_017536695.1 Bacteroidaceae bacterium
GAAGGTGAACCCAACTTTGGCATCCCTTTCACTGACCAGCCACGCAAGTTCAGCTTTTGGTACAAATATATTCCAGTCACTGGTGATAAAGGACGTGTGCATATCAGCTTCTGGTCTGGCGACCGCAAGGATCCCAAGGCTCGTTGGCGCAAGGGTATCACTTTTACTGAGACCGTCAACGAGTGGACTCAGGTCGTGGTAGATCTCACGGAGTACGATGAGGATAAGAACAAACTGGATTTCACTCCCACCAGCATGTGTATCGAGATAACTTCAAGTCTCTCTAGCATGAGTGATCACACCCATTCGGAAGATTTGAGCAATGTGAAACAGGAAGGTTCACAACTCTATATCACCGACTTGGCTTTCGAATATCATGTCGCTCCTGCCATAACTGCCGTTTCTGTCACCTCCATGGTCAATGGCGAGGTTGTGGTAGAGAATTTACCGAACACGTCCACTAAAGTACAGGAAACCACTCCAATCACTGCGCTTCAGGTGCAATATTGGCAAGCATCTACCGAGGGCGATGTCACTTCCGTACAGATGGACTATTGCCTCACACTGGATGGTACTACACCCACTTCTGACGATTGGAAAACGTTGCAAGCTACCAAGCAGAGCGATGGCCTTTGGGTCTATGATGGTCCCTCACTCAATTTACTCAGTGGCTTGGAGAGCAACACTGCCTATCGTTTGGAGTACCTATTCTACACTAATTATGACGAGACGGCTCAGTCTCATGCCTACTATCCAACTAGCCATCAAGGCTTTGTGCTTAAGTTCACCACTGGTGAGATTCCCACGAGCATTGAGTCTCTTCAGGCTGTAGAGTCTCAGTCTACCTCTGGTGTCCATTACAATCTCCAGGGTCAAGAGGTTGGATCTGACTACAAAGGTATCGTCATCGTGAATGGCAGAAAAATCGTGAATAAGTAATTATTCATGCACCAATTATCATTAGGGGATGGAGCAAATAAAAATGCTTCGTCCCCAAACTTGCACACCGAGGCCAGATTGTATCCGTAGAAAACAGCAACAAGCTATCGCATTTTGACCCTCCATCCTAAAAATAATCTGAATAAGAAATAGCAACGACTCAAAATCTGCACATTTGTGTGCTTTTTGTGGTTTACATAAGGTTTTACTATTTTAAAAGCAGCACGCACTTACTCTCTTAGCCTTTTCTTGCCCTTACATGCACTGCCCCTGCAATAACCAGCGTCAGCACTCCGCCGAGTATATACGCAAGCGTACGGTTCTCCATTCCACACATCATTGGAGAGATGAAGATATACGACGAACAGACATAGGTCATTATCAGTGCCGGGAGCATGGCAATCATCACAGGTTTGCTTTTCTTGAAAAGATATACCGTAATGCACCATAGTGTTATTACCGCCAGTGTCTGGTTGCACCAGGCGAAGTAACTCCATATTGTCTGGAACGGCAAGGCAAAGATGATGAACAGCGCTGCCGCAAACAACGGCAACGACACAAGTAGTCTCTTGACAAGGTTCTTCTGCCCTATGCCGAACATATCGGACACGATGAGCCTTGCACAGCGGAACGCCGTATCGCCCGAGGTAATTGCACAGCCGATGATGCCGACAAGCACACATGCCGTAACAACAGGTCCCATGGTGGTGCTTGTTATAACATTCACAAGTTTTGCTGCACTGCCGCCATACTCTGCAATGGCAGCGTTGAGTCCCTCTACTCCGCCCCAGAAGGCCATGCCGATTGCGGCCCATATGAGTGCAACAATGCTCTCGGCAATCATAGCTCCGTAGAAGATACTGCGGCTCTGCTTCTCGTTTGTCATGCAACGTGCCATCATGGGCGACTGTGTGGCATGGAAGCCCGATATCGCGCCGCATGCGATTGTGGTAAAGAGCATGGGAACAATGGGAAACTTGTCAGCATCGGCTATCTGGTTCTCAAGCGAGGTAAGTTCAGGGATTATATACGTATCACTGTGCACCAGCAGTATATAAAGTATGCTCAATGCCATTACAAGTAGTGCAATGCCGAAAAGCGGATATATGCGCCCGATAAGTTTGTCTATAGGCAGCAACGTCGCAAGGATATAATATATAAGGATTACGGCAAGCACTGCCACAAGTTCCCATGACATGCCGCTGAAAGCAGAAACCTCAAGTGAAGGGATAGCCACATTCGATGCCACAAGTTCGGCAGGCTGCGACATGAAGACTGCACCGACAAGCACCATAAGGAACACAGAGAAAATGCGCATGAAAGCCCGGGTGCCATTGCCCAGATAGTTTCCAATAATCTCGGGCAGACTCTTGCCTCCCTCCTTCAATGATATTACACCCGCCACGAAATCATGCATGGCACCCATGAATATACCGCCCAAAGTAATCCACAGGAATGCCACCGGACCGTATGCCGCACCGAGCAGGGCACCGAAGATGGGGCCGAGACCCGCGATATTGAGCAACTGGATAAGAAAGACCTTCCAACGCGGCATTGGAATATAATCCACGCCGTCGTACATTGTCTTTGAGGGTACAGGGTTTGCGGCATCGATGCCGCAAACTTTCTCAAGATACTTGCCATAGGTAAAGTAGGCAATCACAAGTGCCGCAAGGCACACAAGGAATGTTATCATAGCAATTTCATTATTTTTCCGTCAATAATCTTTATCTGCTCCTCATCGCACAGTTGACGCATGAGCCTCTTAGACTCGGCATCAGAAAGACCCAAAGCCGACAGTTCATCAAGCGCGTGCAGCTGTCCGTCTGCAAGCAACTGCATTATGGCATCGACCGATGAGACAGAGGGCGCCTTGTTGCCCGATGCACGCTTGGAGACACATACGTCACAACGACGGCACTCATCACTGCCTTTCTCGCCGAAATACTCGAGAAGCAGCCTGCTGCGACACTTGTCATCGCTGACAGCATACTCTATTACCGATTTCAGCCGTTCGCCGAATATAGCCTTGCGCTCATCATACACCTCGCGAGTGAAACGCAGTTCACTGCCCAGCACGCGGTGGCGCATGAAGGTTATTATCGGACACTTCTTTGACGGCGCATACTGCACAAGCCCCCTGTTGCTCAAGGAAACGAATATCTCGTACATACGATGACGCGAGAGTTTCGTAATGCGCGAAAGATACCGCTCATCAATGAAGACCGTATCGCTGAAGAGACCGCTGTAGTTACGCAACAGGGCGTTTATCAGCAGTTCGTAGTCAGCCGGCAGCCCGCGGAAACGGTACAGGGCATCTTTGCCCACGATGAAACGCACACGCGATGAGTACTCCATCTCCTCGACATACTCAAGGTAGCCCATGCGGGTAAGTATTCTCAAGGCGCTGTCGGTCTGCAACGTCGGGCGATGATACTGCTTGCAGAAATCGCCAAGCGAGAACTCATAGGTACAGTTAAGGCCATCGCCGAGAGCCATGCTGTAATAGTAGCATATCTCATCATAGACTTCGCGGATGAACTCCTGCGAGGGATAGTTGTCGGAGAGACGTCGCGCCACCACCTGCCTGTCGACACGGCTGAAGAGCGTGACGGCATAGGCATCCTTTCCGTCGCGTCCTGCACGCCCGGCTTCCTGGAAATAAGCCTCGATTGAACTCGGCAGGTCAATATGCACCACCAGACGGACATCAGGTTTGTCAATGCCCATGCCAAAAGCATTTGTAGAGACCATGACACGCGCCTTGCCACTCTTCCACGCCTCTTCCTTGGCATCCTTGCTCTCGGGCGAGAGACCGGCATGGTAGTATTCGGCAGTTATTCCGCTTGCGACAAGAAAATCACATACCTCCTTTGTCTTCTTGCGGTTTAGCGTGTAGACAATGGCAGAGCCCTGTATGCGACTCAATATATGCAGAAGTTCTTGGGGCTTGTTCTCGGTGCGACGGACAACATATACAAGATTCTTGCGCCCGAAACTCATACTGTGACAATTCTCTTCCTTGAAACCCAGCTGCTGCTGTATATCCTTGACAACTTCTGGTGTAGCCGTTGCCGTCAGCGCAAGCACCGGCACCGAAGGGAATATACTGCGAAGCTGAATTATCTGGCGGTAGGCAGGACGGAAATCGTGCCCCCACTGCGAAATACAGTGCGCCTCGTCAATGGTTATCAGTGATACTTTTACGCGCTGTATCTTCTTGAGAAACAGTTCCGAGGCTATTCGCTCGGGAGAGATATAAAGGAACTTATAATCGCCGAATATACAATTTTCGAGTGCAGTCACAATCTCGCTGCTCTTCATTCCCGAATAGATTGCCGTAGCCTTTATTCCCCTGCTGCGCAGGTTGGCAACCTGGTCCTTCATTAGAGCAATGAGAGGGGTCACGACTATACACAGGCCGTCAGTGGCCAGCGTAGGCACCTGAAAGGCTATGCTCTTGCCACCACCGGTGGGCATAAGGCCGAGCGTATCGCGCCCGGCCCCTATGCTTTCGATAATTTCTCGCTGTATACCACGGAAATCATCGTACCCCCAATATTGCTTAAGGATTTCTCTGTACGTCATTGCTTCTGGCCTTTGCATGCATGCTCTCAATCTGCAACTGCACCTCGCCATGCTTGTAAATGTTATCTTCGAGAGTATAGCAGATATCAAACGACTGCTTGGACTTTATATACTTCGCCTGACGGCTCTGGCCAAATGCGATACCGTTGAGTATGGTGTTCGACTTGTTATCGACAAGTTCAAGCTTTATATGCTCCTGACGGCGCCCAACCACCTTGCTTGTTCCGTAGTCGCACACGTTGTACGTGCAGAATATCGGCTTGGGGTTGTCGGGACCATGAGGAGCGAACTTCTTCATGTCATTGAAGAAACGACGTGTTATCTGGTGGAAATCAAGTTCGGCATCAATCTCTATTACAGGGTCTGTCTGCTCGGGAAGGATGTTGTCCGAGACATAATCCTTGAAGCGCTGTGCGAACGCCTCGACATTCCCGACCTTGAGCGAGAAGCCTGCGGCGTATGTATGGCCTCCGAAATTCTCGAGCAGGTCGCGGCAGCTCTCCATGGCCTTGTAAACATCGAAGCCTGTCACTGAACGTGCCGAGCCTGTAGCCACATCGCCTGTACATGTTATTACCACGGCAGGACGATGATACACCTCGGTAAGACGCGATGCCACAATGCCAATGACACCACGATGCCAGTCGGCATTGAATATCACTATTGCACGCTGCTCATCAAAGCTCTCGAGTCCCTCGACAATGGTGTTGGCCTCCTCGGTCATGCTCTTGTCAAGTTCCTTGCGTGTCTCGTTGAACTCGTTTATCTGACGGCTCATCTCAAGCGCAGCGCGCAGGTTGTTCTCGATGAGCAGGTCAACAGCCACCTTACCCTGCTGTATGCGGCCCGAAGCATTGATGCGCGGACCAATCTTGAAAATGATGTCGTTTATGCTTATCTCCTTTTCTGCAAGCCCGCACACCTGAATGATTGCCTTGAGGCCTATGCTGGGGCTATGGTTTATCTGCTTTATACCATGGAAAGCAAGAATACGGTTCTCGCCCATAATGGGCACAAGGTCCGATGCGATGCTTACCGCCACGAGGTCGAGGAGAGTATACAGTTGCTCGGCAGGTATACCATTGTCCATGGCAAATGCCTGCATAAACTTGAAGCCTACACCGCAACCTGAGAGATGCGGATAGGGATAGGTGGAATCCGTTCTCTTGGGATTGAGCACAGCAACAGCGCATGGCAACTCATCATCGGGCACATGGTGGTCGCACACGATGAAATCAATACCCAAAGACTTGGCATATGCAATCTCATCGAGAGCCTTTATTCCGCAATCGAGCACGATGATAAGTTTCACGCCTGTAGAATAGGCGTAATCCACTCCACGCTTGGAGATGCCGTAACCGTCCTCGTTACGGTCGGGAATATAGTAATCTATATTCGAAGAGAACTGCTGCAGGAACTTATACACCAAAGCCACGGCAGTAGTGCCGTCTACGTCATAGTCGCCATAGACAAGTATGCGCTCTTTCTTGCCAAGAGCCTTGTTCAGGCGTTTGACAGCAATATCCATGTCGTTCATCAGGAACGGATTGTGGAGATTGCCCAGCTTCGGTCGGAAGAAATCCCTTGCCTCGGCAGCAGAGGTTATGCCTCGTTTCAGGAGCAGACCGCAAAGTACAGGACTCATGTCCAACTCTACTGACAGCGCCTTGGCTGCCAAAGTCTGTTCATAGGTCGGAGGCTGATATTTCCATTTCTGACCCATTATATATTATTTTTTATTTTGCTATGATTGGGGAAGAGATGCCTGTCACAGGAACTTAACGCCCGAAAAGACATACGCCCATATGGAAGCCCCACGCACTCACACGCTCCAAAACTCCGCACTCCACATTACGGGCAAAGTAAAGCAAAATCTCTTCAATTTGTAAAAATACAAAAAGAGATTGTATATTTTACCATTATTGCCATATTTTTTAAACAAAATAGCATTTTTTAAAAGACAACCCGGTATAACAAAAATAAGCCCTGGCGCACACGTGCGGCAGGGCTTATTTTTATCAATATATACACCTATTACTTGATACCGAGCTTCTTGCGGATATCCTTAGGAATAGCGTTCTTGTGAACAACGATATTCATTGTCTTGTAACGCGCAAACGCCTTTGAAGCATACCAGATGCCTTTATAGTCACCGGCCTCGCCCCAAGAGTTCTTCACCATGTAGTACTCTACACCGTCCTTATCCTTTGCGATACCGAAAATCTGCATACCGTGGTCATCGGTTGTCTCCCAATTGTCGTAAGCAATCTGACGCTCCTCCTGTGTACACCACTTTTCAGCCGACGGCTTTGGAGTATTCTTCTTCTCCTCCTCGCTCAGCTTGAGCCATTTTGCCATATCAGAGCCTTCAAGGTCGGTTTTCTTTGTATTATCAGGCATTGTAGCCTTGCCATGGCGGTCGAAACCGGCCTCGCTCACGTCGCTACCCCAAGCAATGGTATAACCCTCCATAATGGCATTGTCAAACACCTGCATGAACTCATCGATAGGCAGGTTATAAGACTGCGCCCAACGCCAGTTGTCCTGGATTTCAAGAACGAATGGCTCATAGAAAGGATGGTGGGTATAAGATGTAAGAGAGATATAATCCTCTGCCTTCAGGCCCAAAGACTCATAGAATGACTTTGGAGTATACTCCTTGCCGTTGTATGTAAACTTCTCGGGACGCTCGCCAAGATATATGTCATGAATAGCCTCGATCGCCTTCTTCCAGAGAGGCTGACCGTCAGGACCTACCTGCAGACTGCGGTGCTTGCCCTCAGCGATTGCAGCAACGACAGCGTCGCTCACTGCAGAAAGCTCATTGTGAACGCTGAGTTCCTTGCCGTACATTACACCCGGACGCATCTCAGCCTCGGGAACAAGACCAAATGTTTCCATACCATAGATTACATCATAGAAAGAACCGCCCTGAGAGAACGAGATATCGCCATGAGTGCGGACTGCCTTGTCTGCACGGTCAAGATATGTGTTGTGAACGATAAACATCTCGGAGAAGTCATACTCTCCCTTGCCCATGCGAAGCAGCTCCGACTCGATAAATGCAAGTGATGAGTAGCACCAGCATGTACCTGCCTGATTCTGGTTCTTTATACTTGTAATAGGGTTCTCCTTTACCACAGTGAAGTCAGGACTAGCCTCCTTTTTCTCCTGTGCAAATGCGCCAAGACCTACAAATGCCAGCGCAGCAAACAAAATAGATTTCTTCATAGTATTAAATAAATTGTTAATGTTCCTAATATTATCCTTACTCCGCAGCACACTCCTCGACATTGCCCTTCATAGCCTCGGCAATCTTCATCTCAAGTTCCTCGGCCAGTTCCGGATTATCGGCAATGAGCGCCTTCGTGCGGTCGCGACCCTGCGCCAACTTTGTATCGTTGTAACTGAAGAACGAACCGCTCTTCTTTATCACACCATATTGGACACCAAGGTCGACAATCTCGCCTGTACGCGAAATGCCCTCGCCGAACATGATATCGAATTCAGCCTTGCGGAAAGGAGGAGCAACCTTGTTCTTAACTACCTTCACGCGGACAGAGTTACCTACCGCCTCTTCGCCGTCCTTCAGCTGGCTCACGCGACGGATATCCAGACGCACCGAAGCGTAGAATTTGAGAGCGTTACCGCCGGTTGTAGTCTCGGGGTTACCGAACATGATACCTATTTTCTCGCGCAGCTGGTTGATGAAGATACATGTTGTCTTTGTCTTGCTGATTGCCGATGTGAGTTTGCGGAGTGCCTGTGACATGAGGCGTGCCTGAAGGCCCACCTTGTTGTCGCCCATCTCGCCCTCGATTTCCGCCTTCGGTGTCAACGCCGCAACAGAGTCAATCACGATGATGTCGATAGCCGATGAGCGGATGAGCTGCTCGGCAATCTCAAGCGCCTGCTCGCCGCAATCGGGCTGGGAGATAAGCAGGTTATCGATATCCACACCGAGTTTCTGCGCATAAAAGCGGTCGAATGCATGCTCGGCATCGATGATTGCGGCAATGCCGCCCATTTTCTGAGCCTCGGCAATTGCATGTATTGCCAGTGTTGTCTTACCTGATGATTCGGGACCGTAGATTTCAATTATACGGCCGCGGGGGAAACCGCCCACACCAAGAGCCGCGTTAAGGCCCACCGAGCCGGTCGGGATAACCTCAACCTCTTCGAAGTTGTCATAGCCAAGCTTCATGATAGAACCCTTGCCGAAGTTCTTCTCTATCTTATCCATTGCAGCCTGCAACGCACGCAGTTTCTCATTTCCTGCAATGTTTTCCAATTCTTCTTTCTTTGCCATTTTAAAATTATTTCATTTTAGGAAGGGCGGGCAAGTCCCGCCCCTACATTTGCTGTTTACAACTCCAGATCCTTATCAAACTCCTCATGCCAAGGCAGGCCCTTTATATTGAGCTGTTCCATGAATGGATCCGGATCGAACTGCTCCACGTTCCAAACGCCCGGTTTGCGCCACAAACCCTTGAGGAACATCATTGCACCAATCATCGCAGGAACACCTGTTGTGTAGCTCACACCCTGCATACCGGTCTCCTTGTAAGCCTCCTGGTGGCTGCAATTGTTATATACATAGTATGTATGCTCCTTGCCGTCCTTGATACCACGGATGCGGCAACCGATAGATGTCTCGCCCTCATAGTTCTCGCCAAGGTCCTGAGGATTAGGAAGAACCGCTTTGAGGAACTGCAGAGGAACAATCTTCACAACCTCCTCGCCGGTACCGTCGGCCTTTGGCGCCTTGTACTCCACCTCGTCAATGCGCGCCATGCCTATGTTCTGAATTACATCCAGATAGTTCAAGTACTGCTGGCCGAAGGTCATCCAGAAACGGGCACGTTTGATGGTCGGGAAGTTGATGACAAGACTTTCAATCTCCTCGTGATGCAGGAGATAGCTTTCGCGGGGACCTATGTTTGGATAGTTCAATGGCTGATGTATCTCCATCGGTTCAGTCTCGATGTACTTTCCATTCTCGTAATAAAGTCCCTTTTGGGTGATTTCACGAATATTGATTTCAGGATTGAAGTTGGTGGCGAATGCCTTATGATGGTTTCCGGCATTGCAGTCCACGATGTCCAGATAGTGAATCTCATCGAAATGGTGCTTTGCGGCATAGGCTGTAAACACACTGGTCACACCCGGGTCGAATCCGCAACCAAGAATGGCGCAGAGACCTGCCTTCTCGAAACGTTCGCGATAAGCCCACTGCCAGCTGTATTCGAAGTGCGCCTCATCCTTAGGTTCATAGTTGGCTGTATCAAGATAGTTGCAACCGGTCTGCAGACAGGCTTCCATGATGGTAAGATCCTGATATGGCAAGGCCAGGTTCATAACGATGTCGGGTTTGTACGCACCAAGCAGTTCTACAAGTTGTTCCACACTGTCAGCATCCACCTGTGCCGTCTGTACGTTTGTTCCGTACTTCTTGTTCAGCACATCAGCCAATGCATCGCACTTCTTTTTTGTGCGGCTGGCAATCATGACTTCGGTAAACACATCAGCATTCTGGCACACCTTATGTGCCGCAACAGTAGCCACACCTCCGGCTCCAATAATCAGAACTTTTCCCATTCTCAATAAACGATTAAAAGTTGATAAATATCTTAAAATTAATTCTTTTACACAAAAAACATTGCCGACATGTCCAAGCGCACGCCCTGCAACATACATTTCTACAAAAGTAATATAAAAAAAGAAGAAATGCAACAGAATGAAACTTAAAACCGCACACAAGCGAGCAAAATACAAAGTTTCCTTTCACCTTTCACCTTTCACCTTTCCCCATTACACATTACACCTTCCCGCTTTCCACTCAACCATCCCCTGTCATTTTCTCTGCCACTTTGTCATACACACTCAAACAAAACATGCCATAAAATCAAGTTCTGCCACTCATTCAGGTGTAAAAAATGTTTGGCACGCACTTTGCAACATATATTGCGAAGGCGAACAAAACAGCCTTGAACAAAGTTGAATAATTAATAAAATAAAGAATAGAATTATGGGAAAGATTATTGGTATTGACTTGGGTACAACCAACTCATGTGTAGCAGTTTTCGAGGGCAACGAGCCTGTAGTAATCACAAACAGCGAGGGCAAGCGCACCACTCCGTCAATTGTCGCATTCGACAACAACGGCGAGCGCAAGATCGGTGACCCTGCAAAGCGTCAGGCGGTTACAAACCCCTTGCGCACAATTTTCTCAATCAAGCGTTTCATGGGCGAGAGCTGGAGCCAGGTAAGCAAAGAGCTCGCACGTGTTCCTTATAAAGTAGTCGAGGAGAACAACATGCCACGCGTCGACATCGACGGTCGTCTCTACACTCCACAGGAGATTTCTGCAATGATTCTTCAGAAGATGAAGAAGACCGCCGAGGAGTATCTTGGACAGGAGGTGACAGAGGCTGTCATCACAGTTCCTGCATACTTCAACGACAGCCAGCGTCAGGCTACAAAGGAGGCCGGTCTCATCGCAGGCCTTGAGGTAAAGCGCATCATCAACGAGCCTACAGCCGCAGCACTCGCATACGGTATCGACAAGGCAAACAAGGATATGAAGATTGCAGTATTCGACCTCGGTGGCGGTACATTCGATATCTCAATCCTTGAGATTGGCGACGGTATCTTCGAGGTACTCTCTACCAACGGTGACACACACCTCGGTGGCGATGACTTCGACCAGGTAATCATCGACTGGCTTGCCGAGGAGTTCAAGGCCGAGGAGGGTATGGACCTGAAGGCAGACCCGATGGCATTGCAGCGTCTGAAGGAGGCCGCAGAGAAGGCAAAGATTGAGCTTTCTTCTACAACATCTACCGAGATTAACCTTCCTTACATCACAGCGACAGCGACAGGTCCAAAGCACCTTGTAAAGACATTGACACGTGCAAAGTTCGAGTCACTCGCACACAACCTTATCCAGGCTTGTCTTGAGCCTTGCAGAAAGGCCATGAGCGATGCAGGTCTGAGCAACTCAAGCATTGATGAGGTTATCCTCGTAGGCGGTTCTACACGTATCCCTGCTGTCCAGAAGATTGTCGAGGATTTCTTCGGCAAGGCTCCTTCAAAGGGTGTGAACCCGGATGAGGTAGTTGCGCTTGGTGCAGCAATCCAGGGTGCAGCCCTGAACCAGGAGGAGGGTGTAAGCGACATCCAGCTCGTTGACGTGACACCGCTTTCATTGGGTATCGAGACTCTCGGCGGTGTAATGACAAAGCTTATCGAGGCCAACACCACTATCCCCTGGAAGGTAAGCCAGATATTCTCTACCGCAGCAGACAACCAGCCCGAGGTAACAATCCATGTTCTCCAGGGCGAGCGTCCTATGGCAGCACAGAACAAGTCTATCGGACAGTTCAACCTCACAGGTATCGCTCCTGCACGCCGCGGTATTCCACAGATTGAGGTAACATTCGACATCGACGCAAACGGTATCCTCAAGGTAACAGCCAAGGACAAGGCAACAGGCAAGGAGCAGGATATCCGCATCGAGGCATCATCAGGCCTCAGCAAGGAGGAGATTGAGCGCATGAGAGCAGAGGCAGAGGCAAATGCGGATGCCGACAAGAAGGAGCGCGAGAAGATTGACAAGCTGAACCAGGCAGACTCAATGGTATTCCAGACAAAGAACCAGCTGAGTGAGCTCGGCGACAAGATTCCAGCCGACAAGAAAGCTCCGATTGAGGCTGCTGTACAGAAGCTCGAGGATGCACACAAGGCACAGGACCTCGCAGGCATCGACGCCGCAATGGCAGAGCTCAACAGCGCATGGCAGGCAGCAAGTGCCGAGATGTACGCGCAGAGCGGTGCACAGGGTGCTCAGGGCGGCCAGCAGCAGTACGACGGCGGTCAGCAGCAGAGCAACAACCAGCCTAAGGATGATGTCCAGGATGCAGAGTTCGAGGAAGTAAAGTAAACTCTTCTATATATAAAACAACTGCACGCGACATATTCGCGTGCAGTTGTTTTTTTATCCAAAAAGTCCAGCACAAACGGATGCATGCCAGCACACTACCCCATGAGCGCTTTAATGACCGTGCTGTTTGCCTTATCCACTGCCGAGGACTCAAGTGCCGCAAGATATATCCGTGTGGTTTTCTCATTGTCATGCCCCATTCCTTCACTTATTACAGAGAGTGGCACATTCTTCTGCTTGGCGATACTTGCCCATGAGTGGCGTGCGACATACGTTGTAAGCGGTTGCGATATACCAGCCATAGCACCCACCTCCTTCAGGAAAACATTGGTAGCACATATGGCACCAAGATACTGCTGCCGTGCATCGCATCCCTCTTTCGTTATTATCGGCAACAGGTAACCATCCGCACCATTGCCATACCTCTCTATTATCGCCTGCATGCACTTCTCCCATCTAATCTGCAACAGTTGCCCTGTCTTGCGGCGCCGATATGTCAGCACGCCATTCCCGAGGTCACTTTTCCTGAGGTATGCCATATCGACAAATGA
Source organism: Bacteroidaceae bacterium (assembly GCA_017536695.1). Lineage (GTDB taxonomy): Bacteria > Bacteroidota > Bacteroidia > Bacteroidales > Bacteroidaceae > HGM04593. The sequence continues at coordinate 13,021 of JAFXGX010000006.1, forward strand.
CATCCCGCGCGTATAGAACGAGAACATGAAAAGGTCACGCGCAAAAGCGGTTCTTGGTCTATCCGACAAATCGAGATTCATGATTTTCTTGATACTCTTCAGTGGCAAGGCACGTTTCACAGTCCTGTCGACACCCGTATAAACATGTTTGAAAGGGCAACAATCTGCCACTACCCCGGCATCGACTGCCCGGTTATAGAGAGCACGCAGCGCTCTCATGTAGAAAGAACTGCTGTTGCGGCTTATTCCGCGCACATCGAGCAGATAGGATTCATATTTGAGAATCATATCCGAATCGAGCCCGTCCAAAGCAATATCCTTCCCTTGGCGGAACTCCATAAAACTACGGAGAGCTGTGAGATAAATCTCCTTTGTACGTTTTTTATTGACAGCATCCATCTGCTCAACCGTGCGCCAAACATAACGCACAAGTGTCATACGACCGGTTACCTTTCTCTCTCTACCACCCAAAGCACTATTCATGCATTGTCTAACAGTGTTCTTCATTGCAAAAAATCTTTATGTTATTAATAAATGACCGACATCCACACATTGAATTGATGTCCGAAATTACAAAACATAACGTTTTTTGCGTGACAGGAACTTTTCTACGGTTATTTTGACTATCTTCGCAGCGACAGGCAACAGCAGCAGTACGACGGCGGTCAGCAGCAGAGCAACAACCAGCCTAAGGATGATGTTCAAGATGCTGAGTTTGAGGAAGTCAAGTAAATTCGAGATAATGAGCTATAAAACCAGCAGCAAATAGGGTGTAAATCAGCAGATTACATCCTATTTGCTTTTATATTATTTCAAATCATGCTTACATGTCAATTTTAATTGTATTTTTGCAACTACCCTTAAAAGCAAATAATGTGACAATTTATAAGCCAGAAATGCAATAAATATCAATAAACTAAGAACATTTATGAGAATCTACAAAATTATTGGAGCTTTAATAGAAGGAGTCCTGTTTGCAATCTTCATGTGGCTTGGAGACAATTTTATCCTTAATAACGATAACCCATTATATGTCTATGCAATTCAAGCAATAATATTTGCAGCAGCCATGTATTTATTTGACAAATTCTTCAACAGAAAGAAATAAAGATACTGATATGAAAAAGGCACTGTTTATTTGCCTACTGCTTGCTGCAGCTTTTTCAATGCAGTCTTGCAGCACACATCGTACAGCTATAAACGACCTTGAAGCGCTTGTAAACAAAGTGGAAAAGAACGGCGCGAAGTACACCCTTGAGGATTGGGAGAATGTAATCTACAGATGTGCGAAGATAGAGAAGAAGCTACAGAAGCATGAGTACAGCGCCGAGGAGCACAGGGAGATAGGCACGCTCAAAGGACGCCTTGCCGGCGTTGTCACAAAGGATATTCTGACAAACTCGGCAAAGAAAGTGATAAGCATCAAGGAACAGCTTGACGGCGGCACCGAAGGATTCCTGGAAGGTCTCCTCAAATAAGGAACCGCCGTCACGCATTAAACAACGGAACAAAGCCAAAAGATATGGAACTACCCAACGACCCGATGATGCTGTTCAGCACAGTGAACATGTACCTGCGCGACCGTTACCAGTCGCTCGATGAACTGTGCGCCGACTTTGATATTGACCGTAAGGAACTTGAAGCGAAGCTGCTTCAGGCCGGCTTCGAGTACAGCGAGAAGTACAACAAGTTCTGGTAAAGCCCTTATCTTCTGCGGTATATTACAGCCACACAAAGTGCCGAAGCCAAAACCGCTGTCACAATGAACGCCCACACATTCACGATACGGGAAACAACCCTTATCTCATAGTCCTTCAAGAGAAAGCGTCCTGCATCGACCTTGAATGTAACAACGCCATCCTTGTATATTCCGCCACCGTCGTCAATAACCCTACCAGGCATGACAATGCTTTCATCGTAATAGAAAAGGAACAAGTAACCAAAATAATTGTCAAGCTCTTCAAACAGTCCTTCTTTTTTCCACTCATCATAAATGAATGGAGAGTAGGCGTCGCTACCGAAGTGTGAACTGACGATAGAACGGGCAGTACTGTACTCCATTTTATACGTATCGTAAGAAGCAATCTGTTTTACAACATCTCCGAGTTGAGCAATAAACTCATCTTTTGACACAGGCGGATCCACTACCATATCATATCTGTCGGCAATGCCGGAGAGGAGTTTATAGTACATATTAGCAAATACCCATCGATCCGCTTTTTCCTTCAAATCTTCGAGAAATTCATAATACCTCCATGTAGGTTTCCCGGCATAAAGGTCGGGAGTTCCTGAGAACCAATATAGCGCTTCTTCCTCGCTCATGAAGTCTGTTACAGGCACTTTGAAATAATCCGCTACAGAAGAGAACTTTTCTGTAAAGACATAGTCGGTATAGAACCAGCGGAACTCTTTATCAAGCGAGCCTTCGGCACCGGCCTGCTCATCAACAAAGAACATCGGCGAACCTGAACACATATCCTCGACAGAGGCATACTCCTTGCGTGCATATACACATATGGTATCCTTCACGGCCCTTGACGGACCAACTTCCCTTGAAATGGAGTCGTACTTCTCTACAGACATCGGGATTGGGAATCGTGAGTTGTCGCCCTTGTAACCCCAATACAGTTCCCAACCGTCTTCAATGCGAGCCACACGCGGGTCATCATTGTCATACTTTCCGGTTGTAAGCAACGAGCGGTCCGCAGCCACGACAATCTCACGCATACAGCTACCGTCCTCATTAACTATTGTAAGCATCTCTATGTCCCCTTGACAAGAAGAAAGGAGTGCCGCCATAAAGGCTATCATTACAAATAATTTACTTGACTTTTTCATAATACATGTTTTTTATCATTGCAAAATTAATACCGAAGACACTATGTGGCTTCTGACGTTCAAAGTAGAGGGCACGCACATCCGCGGCAGTGCGGCACTCCCTAATCTTCTCAAAAGCACTGTAATCGGCATTGGGATATACTATTGAATCATTCTGTGGAACAGTTGCATCACGTGTCACGAAGAAGAATCCGACCGCTACAGTCGCAGCTGCCGAAAGTGCACTGCAGAACATGACCCTCCAGAAAGGCATGGGCTCAACCGTTCTGCCCTCGTGCACAGGAAGTTCATCAATACGCGCCATAATGGTATCGGCAAGCTCATCAGCAGCGTCAAGCACAGGCTGCTGTCCTTGCAAGCGTTCCATAATTCTATCAACTTCATTCATATCCTAACTGTTTTAAGCGTTCACGAATAGTCTGTCTGGCGACATAAAGATTCTTTTTTATCTTATCGGCCGACATCCCTGTTATCTGTTCAACCTCTGCCACTTCAAGCCCTTCAAAGTGACAGAGGGTAAAGACAAGCCTTTGCTTGGCGCTCAGCTTGCCGGCAAGAAGCCGGGCAATCCTTACCCACTCACTGCTCTCGAGAGCGCGATGCGGGTCAGTATCATTGACATAGTCGCGCAAAGTCTCTTCATCGCCTGCGAGAGGCATGAAAGGCCTTGCACTCCTCAGGCGGTCAATACAAATGCGGGAAGCAATGGTGTATATCCATGTAGAAAAGCTGCAACGTCCCTCATATGAAGCAATGTTCTGCCACACTTTAATGAAGGTATCCTGCAAGGCATCCTTAGCGTCCTCATCACAGCAGAGCATCTTGAGCGATAATGAGTATAGCATCGGCTGATACGCCAACACCAATGAACGGAACGCAGCCCTGTCGCCAGCCTTACATTTTTCTATTATGTCATTGTCAACTTTTATCATCTTTCATTCGCTTACACCCTTTATACGGACAAGAAAGAGAAAAGTCTAAAAAACCGTTTGGATTTATTATAAAAATCAAACCTGCAGGCAGGTTTGATTCAATAACAGTAAATAAAAGTATCTTTCAACCAAGACCATTCATCTCGGCAAAAATCCTGAGCCCGTCCATTGTGCTGCCGAAGCATATTCTGCCGCCCGAAGCACGGAAAATTTTGTCGGTAGCCATCGCAAGGTTTCGTTCATGCTCGGGATAACGTTCATAATCGGGTTGAAGCAGGGGTCCCGACTGCAGACCCACCAGCATTTCGCAATAGCAACAGGCAGTCTCATATGTGTCCATAGAACACTCTGCACCATAGTTGTAGACGCCACCGGGCAGAGTAAACGTAGCAGGCAGAAACTCCACGACGTCACGCGCCCAAGTGATTCCGCGGTACTCGCGTACAGGCAATACAAGAGGAGCATGTTCCTTTATAGCCTTTGCAATATTCAGCACAAAGTTCGCATGTACAGGCATGCCGTCGCGCTCAATGTCATACATCCATGTCGCACGTAGAGCGACAGCCGTATGGCACAGTCCAAGAGCACGCTGCTCCGCCTCAAGCTTGTGCCTGCCATAGACATTCTCCGGCGCTACAGCCACATCCTCATCAAGCGGACCGCTCTCGCAGTTGCCGTTGTAGACCTGGTCACTTGAGAAGAATATGAACTTAACACCATTACGTGCCGAAGCCGCCGCAAGACTGCAGACACCCTCTACATTCACGCGGTAGCTCTCCTCGGGGTGCTGTTCGCAGTACCATGTATTGGAGATTGCCGCCAGATGCAGAACCACCTGCGGAGCATTCTCAATGATATAACGCTCCACCGCCAGTGCGTCTGTTATATCCAACTCTGCATGCGACGGAGCAAGAATCTCAAACTCGTTTCTCCAACGCTCCACAAAACGGCTGCCTACAAAGCCGCCGGCTCCGGTTACTAAGATTTTTTGCATGGTGTTATCAAGTATAATTTCACTCATTTTGAGTATCATTCTGCTAAAGTAATAAAAATAAGACAAGTACAAAATGCTACAAATAAAAAATTCGTGCAGCAGATCAGTCTGCTGCACGAATTTCTTTATGAGTTATCCTTGGTATAGAAAAGATGCTTCGCGTTGCTCAGCATGACAGTCGACACCATTACAGCGCATACGTCACACTCACAGTCATGTTACGGCCGGGGGCGCTGATGCCGCAGCTGTAGGGCCGGTAGCGTCTGTCGGTAAGGTTCTCGAAGGTGGCATTCAACGAAAGGCCGCCGGCGAATCTGTATGATGCACGCAGGTTTAGCGTAATCCACCCCGGGGAGTAGGCGTTGCCCTCCTTGTCAAGGGCATAGAACTCTGTTTTCCCCTTCTCTTCCTCGGGCATGTCATCTGCACTGCGCTCTGCCTGGAATGCAGTGAATGCCTCAACGGTAAGCCTGTCGCATTTATAGCCTACTGCCACACGCCCAAAGAGCGGCGCTGCATGGCGCGAGGGCGATGTATCGCCATTGTCAAGTTCTTCCCGACCTCGCTGCCAGTTAAGGCTCGCATTGGCATAGAACCACTTGGCAAAGCGTGCATCGACATTCGCCTGCACACCCCACACATTGGCAACAGCGGCATTCTGCAATGCCTGCACTTTACACTCCTCGCCACCGTACTCCATCGTGGGCGAACCGTCAAATGTGTAGTCGCGTCTCACTATTGCGTTATCCAAACGTGTATAATATGCAGTGACATCGGCTGTAAGGAAAGAACCGAAGCGCTTGGCAATGCCTATCTCGACATTATCGGCATATTCCGGCTTCAATGAGGGGTTAGGCACAGTGACATAACCGTCTACGCTGTCGAACAGTTTGCCCATGTCATCGACATTTGGGGCACGGAATCCACGAGCATAGTTTACACGGAATAGCCACCCCGATGCCGGACGCCAGTTAAGCCCCACATTGCCGCTGACACTGCCTGCCGAAGCACTCTGTCGGGGAGCAAAAGGGATATCATAGCCAGCGGTTGAAAAATCATTCTCTATGAGGTAATAGTTGTAGCGCACACCTGCCGCCACATTCAGACGGTTCGTGACATGCCAGCCGGCCTGCGCAAAGAGAGCGGCACTGTACCATTCGGCCTTTGGATAACGTGCAGCCATAGGCTCATCAACATCAGTAGTGATATCGGTTGCCACTCCTTTGGAACGCACGTTGTTTTGAACGTATTCGGCGCCATAGGAGATTGATAGTCCGGCAATAGGATTCTTCAGGAAATCAATGTTAGCGCTCCAGGCATCGACCTTCTCGCTTTGCGTCTCGCGCGTAGGTTTGTTCAGGTCACGGCTTATGCGGCTCTCCTCGAACCGTTGCAGCGCAAGGTCAATCCTCAAGGAGTCGTACACTGCACCGCCACCGGCATACTCCACACGCAGATGGTTCATAATCCACTTCTGCGGCCCGTAGTTCCACTCGGCGTAACGGGGAAGCCCGTCGCGCATACGCTGATGGCGGTCATAGCGCGAGTATTCCGATGTCTCGCTGAAATGGAAAGCATATTCAAGATTCCAGGCCGCACCTGGGGCGTAGCGCACTTTCTGCAGGAAATTATGCTGCGAATAGCCGCTGGGTGTCTGCCGGCGCTTATCACCGTTGGCTACAACGCGGTCCTCCACCTTTCCGTCGGCTGCGAATCCCGGAATTACGATATAAGGCATTATATATTCCTCGGGACCATGCAGACCTTGCTCAAGGTCATCGAAAGAGGATGCTGTGAAACTTGTAAGCAATGCCCAACGTTTCCACCCCACTCCTGCATGCACATGCGCAGTAAGTTCATTGGACGCAGTTGCCGTGCGCACCGTTGCCGAACCGAACGCAACCGGTTTTCCGTTTTTAGACAGACATGGCTGAATAGTACTGAACACCATTGCACCACCTATGGCATCGCTGCCGTAACTTACCGCGCCCGGACCGAAAAACAGTTCGGTATTGCCGATTGTGAAAGGGTCGAGCGATATCACATTCTGCAGATTGCCGGCACGGAAGATTGCGCTGTTCATGCGCACACCGTCAATGCTGTAGAGAAGCCTGTTCGTGGCAAATCCACGTATCATGGGGCTACCGCCTCCATACTGGCTCTTCTGTATAAAGACCTCGCCGGTAAGCCCCAACATGTCGGCTGCTGTCTGCGGATTGAATGCGTTAGACTCCTCAAATGAGAGACGTGTAATCTTTACCGGTTGCGACTCGTTGTCCTGACACCAGCGGCTCGCCGAGAAGACAAAGTCATGCAATCTATGATGATACTCAAGACTCTCCTGCGCCGAAGCCGAAAAGAAAAGCTGCACAGACAACAATGCCACAAATGTGTTTTTCATAGTAATAGATTTATTTTACCAGCAGTTTACCGGTCTTCTGATAGCCGGCTTCATCTGTCGCAAGGTAGAAATATATACCAGGTGTATATCCCGATGTATTCACACCGACACGCTCAGCAAAGAGTAGGTCTGCCACGACACTTCCTTTTGCATCAAAGACCTTCAACGAGACATTGCCGTCGAGGTTACGCTGGGTAAAGACAAACTCCTCGCCCGCCTTTACCACATTGCAGGCAAGCAGCAGTTCCCTACCATTGAGTACGGGTGCAACCGATGTGCCGTCAGGAACAGGCTTGCCGCCCTTAATCATCGCCTCAATGGTTTTTGTATCGCTGCCGCCTGGAGTCGTGACGGTCAATGTGATATCGTATGTCTGGTCAGGTTCTATTGTAATTACAGGATTGCGCGCTGATGCATCGGATATTGAGAGCGGTGCCGGATTGATTGTCCATTGCCACTCGGCATTCTCCTGATTCACTATGCTGTAGCTGTCGAGCTGTATCGTGCGCGGATAGTTTGCCGAGGTATTGTCACCCGAGCCGGCATTCAGGATAATCGGCTGCGCAATGGGTTTGAACTGAGCATCGGCCAGTTCACGCTCCCATATTCCGTTATTGGTCGCAAGACGTATCACACCCTCTTTGTAGAAAGGCAACATGCGGTTGAGATTCGCAACCTTCGGAAGACCTTCGCTGTAGTTCACCCATCCGTCAGTTGTATCATTCCTGTAAAGCACCCTGCCGCGAGGTGTCGTATACGACTCGTTGAGGTATCCCATTGTAAATGCTATAGCATAGGCCGCATTCTTATCGTTTCCTGTCAGGAAGAAACGGCCCACCTGATGAGGTTCGGGATTGCCGTCCCAACTTGTAATTGTAAGACCGTCATCCAGTTTCTCCCACGTCGCGCCATTGTCCACAGTGCGCCAGAAGCCCCCGGCATTGCCGTCACTTACCCATATCTCGTTCTCATTGCGAGGATGAATTCCTATTTTATAGTTTATGCTATGTGTCATTTCATCGGGGATAGGACACTCGTTGAACGTCGTGCCCGCGTCAAGCGAATAGAAGAGACGTCCCCAGGTTGAAACCACAATCTTGTCGGGGTTCGAACGCGAAACAGAAAATGCCGAAATCGGGTTCTCAAAAGTATACACAGTTGAGAACGAGGCTCCATCATCGGTTGTACGCCACAAAGTCCTGTATTCTTCATCGTATGTACCCTGCACAATGTAGAAGCACTGCGCATAGCGGGGGTCAAATTCAAAGCCTATACCATGCTGCGATGATTCCTTGGGATATGTCCAGTAGTCGAGAAACGGCACGAACTCATCACGCCAGTCATCGGGCATTATTACATTCTCTGAGTCGCTGAATGCCACCTTGCGCGGGTTAGAGAGGAAGACATAACCTGTAGGGCGCTCCGAACCGCGCATCGAAAGGGTCACACCATTGTAGCGGTCGAGCTGAGACATGTTTCCGTTGTGGTTACGACCACCGACCATCACATCCTCGTTCCACCCCTGGTCGAAGCCCCACATCTCCGAAGCGTAGAGACCATGGAGTTTGGGTTGTGCGTCGGAGAGGAAAAAATCATTGCTGTATATCATTCCGCCGTCGGTAGAAAGCCATGTATCTCCGGCGCCGTTAGTCTGTATGCACTGCATATCGCAATGCAGGTCGAAGCGACCATAATAACCGCCAATATTCTCAAGAGTCTTTCCGCCGTCGCTTGAGCGGTAAAGTTGTATTATTCCCACAAGCAGCAGCTCGGGGTCTGTGGCCGATGCTGTACAGACGAGGTCGTAGTATCCCTGTCCGCCGTTCTTGTCGACATGTTCCAGCTGTCCCACCGGGTCGGTAACGGTGAACGATGCACCACCGTCTGTACTCTTGTAGAGCAAAGGAGGTCCACTGAAATAGAGAGGACCCGGTTGCGAGAGATGATTTCTTCTACAGGCCCAAAGATAGAGATAATCGGCACCATCAGGAGCTTCGCTCAATCCGATGCGCGCGCTGATGAGCGGCTGGTCATCGAGCGTGAGAAGATTCCACGATGCACCGCCATCGGTGCTCTTGTATAGCTTCACGGTATAATTTTGCTCTATGGCAACATAACATACATCGGGGTTCTGCACCGAGAACTTTATATCGAATACCATACCGCCAAGCGCCCACTGCCATGTTGCACCGCCATCGGTTGAGCGCCATAACTGTGCGCGGTCACCTGCCAGTATTATCTTGTCATCCGAGGGGTGGAACTGCGCAGAACTGGTGCGTGCATAGGTATTCTTTTCGGGAGTTATATCATCCCAGTTCACGCCACCGTCGTTACTTATCCAGAATACGCCACCTGCACCCACAAGCACGCGGTCAGGGTTACTAGAACTTACATCGATTGTGGTTATCTCGCCTGCCATCCACTCGCCTCCGTTGCAAGGACTCCATGTCTCGCCTTTGTCAATGGTGCGGAACACAAGACCCGTTTCCGAGCCGCAGTACAGCACATCGGGATTGGAACGCGAGGCCTTGAAACGCTGTATGTTCGCCTGGGCGGGAGAGAGCTTCTTATGCTGATAGTCATAGGTGACAATGGGCGAGATTACTCTCCACGGAGCGACAGTACCGCCATCGCGGACAGCAGCTGTACGCGCCCTTGCAGCACGCACCTCGGCAGCTGCACTCTTCACGTCGCTGTGGTAGAGCGATGCTGAAGGCAATCTTATCCTTCCATCGGGCTGCACAAAACGCGAATAGGCCTTCTGGAAACGGCGGAAATGGTTGACCACCTGCTTAGTCTCGGGGCTCTTGCGTCGCGCACCCGGATTGTCATGAAGATAAATGTTAAAACTGTCGACCAGGGCTCTATAATCAAGCCCTTCGGGATTTACCATCTGCGCCATCCAGGCTGGGGAACCAGCCGGCAGATAATTGAGTTTATATGGAGTGAACAGAGAATCATGTTTGACGCTCTCCTGTGCACTCGCGCTCAACAGAGAGAGCGCACATATTGCTGTTATGAGTATTTTCTTTACTGTCATGCTATCGATTGTTATATTCTGTTTTTCAAAAATAGGCATTCTCATTTTGAACGTAGTGAAAGATATCTCTTTATACGCGAATTTCATTGTATTTTTTGAATCCTTCGCTTTGCTCAACATGACAAAACAGTGGTTGTAAATAACAAAATCGCGGATTTGTCATTCTATATTTGCACTGTCATTGACTCGTTTTGCTTTTCGCAACCCAAACGGCATAACCTACGGCTATGCCACGTTTGACCTGTTGCTGCAAAACTCGCCGATAACAAAAAAAGGTCATTGACTCGTTTTGCTTTTCGCAACCCAAACGGCATAACCTACGGCTATGCCACGTTTGACCTGTTGCTGCAAAACTCGTCGATAACAAAAAAGGTCATTGACTCGTTTTGCTTTTCGCAACCCAAACGGCATAACCTACGGCTATGCCACGTTTGACCTGTTGCTGCAAAACTCGTCGATAACAAAACGTTGTTTTGTCATTCCGAAACGAAGTGAGGAATCTCAAGTTTTTCCATTTGTTTACTGTTGATATTTCACTTTATAATGAATTGCCCGAAGAATTTCTGCGTATCACTCTTTATCAAATAGATGTAAACACCTGCCGGCAGATTATCGAGATGGACATAGGCATTCTCCTTTCCGGCAGGGAGTGTCTCGCTGTGGAGCAGCTGCCCTCTCATACCATGCACTGTCAACGACGCATCCGTCTCAAGACCGCTACAGAAAATCACCAAAGGTTCGCCCTGCTCAAGCAATGCACTTTCAATACCGACCTCACCCACTTTATCTTCGTCGATACCAGTACTTCCCTCAATTGTAATCATGTTCTTTATAGTTCGCGATGAGGTTCCTGCAACTGTCGTTATCGTAAGAGTCACATCATAGTTACCGGGATTGCCGAACACCACGCGCGGGTTTCGCACAGTGGGGTCACTCACGTGCTGAGGCTGTGGAGAGAAGCTCCACTGCCAACGGGTATTCTCATCCTGACGCACGATACTGTAACTGTCAAGCTGTACTTCCTTATGTGGATTGGCAGTAAGGTTACCGCTACCGAGATTCAGAGCCATAGGCTGTGGAACCGCGATAAAATCCTGATGATAGAGAGGAGCCTCCCACAATCCCTGGTCAGTTGCCATGCGAAGCACACCGTTCTTGTAGAAAGGAACGACTTTCGAAATACGCGCACCGGGGTTCAGGCCGCTTGAGTAATCGATGAACTCACCCATGCTGTTGTCACGGAAATATACATTCGCACCGTCGTAGGTTGTCACGTAGCAACTGCCGAAATTGTCACCCACAAGGATTATCTGGTGCACTCTTATATTTGAAAGGTTGGCAAGGTCAAACTGCTGCCAGCTGTGTCCACCGTCAAAGCTCTCCACAACAGCGCCATACCTGTCATTACATATTACCAACAAATGGTCCTCGTCATTCGGGTCAACAACCACACGTGTAAAGTGTGTATAGTCATCTGTTATAGGGAACGGCTTTGTACACTCATAAAAAGTTAATCCGCCATCATCTGAACGCCACAGATTCCATGCGCCGACAATGTATATGCGGTCGGGGTCTGTACGTGCGAACTCATAGCTATAGAAATCCTCGCCGTCACTGTCGAACACCTTCTGGAACGATGCACCTTCATCATACGAGAGATAACCCTCCCACGTATTTGTCATATCCTGCAGGAACACCTTGAGGGCATAGCGCGGGTCGGTAGCAATCTCGCCGTTTATGCGTAGCACCTCATAAGGTTTCTTCTCGGTAAACCATGTACGGAAATCCTCCTCTATCGTACCGTCAATCTCGCGAGGCATTATGCGTGTGGAAGCATCGGTAAAATAGACTTTCCAAGGGTTGCTCTTCATCACATAGCCTGTAGCAATCTCCACACCGCCCACATGTACGGTGTTACCCTCGCCATATGATGCCGCATGCACGACGTCACCGTTATGCCAGCGTCCTGCTGCCATTACATCCTCGTTCCAACCCACTCCAAGGCCCTGATAGTCCGAGGCATAGATACCGTCGTAGCGGTCCTCACCTTTTGTCTCGAAAAAATCGCGCGAATATTTGATGCCGCCATCGTTGCATATCCAGGTATCCCCGCATGGATGTACTGCAATATCCTGAATATCGCAATGCATCCAGTCGCTGCGCTGATAGCCTCCTATACCGTGGTCGCGATAGTTGCACGTACCCTCCTCGGTGGAGCGGTAAAGCGATGTCAGGCCAAAAAGCACATGTCCGGGATTATGGGCCGATGCACCAATCATCATATCAAAATATCCTTGCCCCCCCGCACTGTCCATTATAGGAGAGAACGTGTTGTCCCAATGCCACTCGCCTTTGTTTACAGTCTTATCTTCCCAACTATCCCCGGCATCCTTTGATAGCAGGATGAACGGTTCTCCCTTGCCACCTTGCGGCCCGCCGTCATATCCCCATGAGTCGCATGTCACAAGTGCATAGAGATAATCCTCCCCACCAGGGGCCCGGCTCACTGCAAGACGTCCGCATATCATCATCGACACAGGAAGCTCTCTCTGCTGCCAACTGTAACCGCCGTCTCCCGAAACATATATACTGGCCCATGGACCTACCGGTTCACGACGTACCAAATAAATACGTTCCGGATTGTCCGGCTGAAGTTCATGGTCGAAACAGATTCCTTTCAAAGTACATGTAAAACTTTCCCCACCGTCATTGGAAATGTAAAATCCACTGCCCAATTTATCTTCGTGCTTGCTTCCGGCCGAAGCTGTAATGTTATCTCTATTCTCCGGGTTTATACGTATAGAATTCACGCGGCTTGTAATTCCGGCGCACCGCAACCAGGTTTCACCACCGTCGGTAGTTTTCCATAACCAAGGGCCGCCACCTACATAAACAATATCATCATCTACCGGGTCTATCGCTATACTATATATTGAGCCACCGAAATTATGCTGCGGAGCACAAGGCTGCCATGTCTGTCCATGATCCGTTGTCTTGAACACGACGCCCGATTCTGTTCCACAATAAAGCGTTGCACTATCACTCAGGCTCACATCAATGCGGAATACGCACACCTGTGAATCCTTGCGTTTGACCTCTCCGTTCTTGTGCTCGTAAGTTCGGTTCGGGCCAATATTCCGCCAAAGAAGCTCATCTGCCTTCGCATCACGTTCCGTCACACGGCTGTTCATAGAGTCTACTTTAGCGGCGAACTGCTGAATAGCAGGCAAGACAATGCTGCCGTCGGGTGCCACATACTTGCGGTAGGCTGCCATCCAACGCCGATAGAAATTGAATGCCGGCTTGTGGTCTACGGTCTTTACCCGGACATCCACATCCGACGCACGCCACTCGTTGAAAAGTCGTTGCATCTCATTGAAATTCACACCCGAAGGGTTCTTGACAATCCGTTTCATCCATTCGGGTGCGTTCAATGGCAGAGGTTCCCGAAAATAAGGGTCGAATGTATTAGGTTCAAGAGCCACAGCAGCAGTATCGGCAGGCAATGAGTATTTTGGGAAAGCCATTCCTTGTAAAGAACAGGCCATTAAAATAGCGGTAAGAACCTTTTTCAATCTGATGTACATTTATTAATATTTTTTCTTAATTGTTGTCTCGCAAATATAATTTATGATTTTAACACTATATAATCCGGTATAGATAATATATGTTAACATAAATTTTTTTCACATATTGCATTTTGAATGTTTTATAGCGCTTGATACCGGCTGCATCCATTGGAACAGACAATTTCAAAAGTTCTCCTAAAAAGCTTGTGAATAACAAACATAAAAAAAGTTAACAACAAAAATATTTTCCAATGGAAAATTTGTAATAAAGAAACTAATTATCATCTTTGCAATGCCATTAGACTATAAAGGTATTTTCCATAAGATATTGATTAAACAACTTAGAAAAACATTAGACATGAAAACAGGCAAAAACTCCAAATTCATTATTGTAGGCGGTGTTGCCGGAGGTGCAACAGCCGCTGCGCGAATTCGCCGCAATACAGAGCAGGCCGAGATTATCCTATTCGAGAAAGGTGAGCACATCTCATATGCCAATTGCGGTTTACCTTATTACCTTGGGAACGTAATTGAAGAACGCGAGCGCCTTTTTGTACAGACTCCTGAGAGTTTCGGCAAACGATTCAATATCGATGTGCGTGTAAAGAGCGAAGTCACTGACATTGATACAGTTGCAAAGCAAGTACATATACGCACTTCTGACGGGCGCGAGTACACTGAAAGCTACGACAAGCTTTTACTTTCACCCGGAGCATCTCCTGTACGTCCTCCGTTGCCAGGCATTGACAATGAAGGAATATTCACTCTGCGAAACGTAGCCGATACAGACAGAATAAAAAGCTACATGCAACAAAAGAAAATAAAAAATGCAGTGATAGTGGGCGGTGGATTCATCGGTCTGGAAATGGCAGAGAATCTACACCATACAGGAGTTGATGTCAGTATTGTAGAAATGGGCAACCAGGTAATGAATCCCATTGACTTCTCCATGGCATCACTTGTCCACAAGCATCTGCAGGAGAAAGGCATACAACTGTTATTGGGAGAGGCCGTGGAGTCATTTACCGGCAAGGACGGAAGGCTCACAGTGCATTTCAAATCGGGGATTAACTTAGAGACGGATTTGGTTCTGCTTTCCATTGGAGTAAAAGCAGAAACCACGCTTGCCCGGAAAGCAGGACTGAGATTAGGCGAGATGCAGGGAATATATGTCAACAGACACCTGCAGACATCCGATGAGAACATTTATGCCGTTGGCGACGCCATTGAGTATCCCCATCCAATCACAGGAAAACCCTGGCTCAATTTTCTTGCCGGCCCGGCCAACCGCCAAGCACGCATTGTCGCAGACAATATGGTGTTCGGCAACATCATGAGCTATGAAGGTTCAATAGGGACATCCATTGCCAAAGTTTTTGACATTACAGTTGCGAGCACCGGACTGCCGGCCAAAAGACTCAAGCAAATGGGAATCCCTTACCTCTCGGCCACAACGCATGCAGGATCACACGCAGGTTATTACCCCGGAGCATTACAGATGAGCATAAAGATAACTTTTTCACCCACAGATGGCCGCTTATATGGAGCACAGATTGTGGGATACGACGGTGTAGACAAGCGTATAGACCAATATGCTCTGCACATCAAGAACAAGGCTACAGTAAAGGAACTCACTCAACTGGAACATGCCTACGCACCCCCATATTCTTCGGCAAAAGACCCTGTTGCCATTACCGGATATATCGCCGGCAATATACTGAGCGGCAAAATGACACCACTCTACTGGAGGGATTTAGCAGAAACCGACATCTCCCGGATTACATTGGTTGATGTGCGTACAAAGGAGGAATCAGAATTGGGAACTATTCCGGGAGCTATTAATATTCCTCTGGATGAACTGCGAGACCGCATGAAAGAGTTGCCCATGGAGCGTCCGGTATATCTGTTCTGCAGTGTAGGCTTAAGAGGTTACCTGGCCTCAAACATTCTAAAAGACAATGGCTATAAGGATGTACGCAACCTCATCGGCGGACTCAAGACATATGAAACATCGACATCCCCACTGCTCCCGGTCACAAAACATAACGACAATGAGCCGGAAGAACATCCCGGTGCCCACACAAGCCCAACTACGACAATAAAGGTTGACGCTTGCGGAATCCAATGCCCCGGGCCGATTCTCAAATTGAAAAAATCCATCGAGTCCGTCAACACAGGAGAGCGCATTGAAATTTGCGCTACCGATGGCGGTTTCCCAAGGGATGCAGAAGCATGGTGTCACACGACCGGCAATACATTCATCGAAAAGTACTCCGAGAATGGCATACACCATGTTATCATAGAGAAATCCGATTCAGGGATGAAGTGTACAGAGAATGTAGGAAAAGATGGGAATGGCAAGACACTCATCCTGTTCAGCGACGACCTCGACAAGACTTTAGCAACATTTGTACTTGCGAACGGAGCCGCTGCCACAGGCAAGAAAGTATCCATCTTCTTCACTTTTTGGGGACTGAATGCAATAAAAAAAGTGCAGAAGCCAAAAGTAAAAAAAGACATTTTCGGCAAGATGTTCGGCTGGATGCTCCCTTCTGATTCCACCGAACTATCCCTTTCAAAGATGAACATGATGGGCATCGGCAGCAAGATGATGCGCTTCCTGATGAGGAAGAAAAATGTCTCTTCATTAGAAGAACTCAGATTACAAGCCATTGAAAACGGCGTTGAATTCATCGCATGTCAGATGTCTATGGATGTTATGGGGATAAAACGTGAAGAGCTACTTGACAATGTAGTAATTGGCGGTGTCGCCACATACATGGACAGAGCCGAACAATCTAACGTCAATTTATTCATATAAGTAAAGCACAATGGAGAAAATAACATGCATATGCGTCATGAGAGAGTTGTTTACAGCTCTCTCATGTCTTGAGAAAGAATTGACAGAGATACATGGAGTCAATTTGAACGAAGCCATGGTACTTTGCGCCGTAGGCAATGAAGACGTTACCGCATCAGACATTTCCAACAGGACTGGGATGCTTCCGTCGCACACATCGAAAGTGATTGGCTCATTAGAAAAGCTGAGACTTATTGAACGTCAATTAGGCAAGCAGGATAAGCGTAAAATATACTTGTCACTTACCAAAGAGGGCAAATCACGTCTTGAAAGAATCAAGATTCACGAACTTGACATTCCCGACATACTGGAACCATTATTTAAAAAATACGCAGAACAGCAAGTGCCATAAAGCTTAGTGGAAAGCGATAAAAGATGTTGTTCAATACAGTTATAATAGATATTAAGGAAGTATATGAAGTATTAGCAAACAAACTATTGCAAAGATTAGATAAATTCACTTTAAAGCACTATTTTCGCATTCAGAAAGTCATTGAGCAATATGACTTTCCATATACAATGACAGAAAGAACTAAAAAAGAACCTTATACATATGAAATCACTACGTTCGCTATTCAGGATTGGCCTTGGCCCCTCCAGCAGCCACACCATGGGGCCTAACCGCGCTGCGAAGATTTTCGCCGAGCGCTGCCCAGATGTCGACACATACAGAGTAACCCTTTACGGCAGCCTTGCAGCAACCGGCGAGGGTCACATGACCGACAAGGCCATCATTTCGGTACTTGAGCCTATTGCCAAACTGGAGCTGCTATGGGAACCGAATACATTCCTCCCGTTCCACCC
Organism: Bacteroidaceae bacterium; assembly: GCA_017536695.1. Lineage (GTDB taxonomy): Bacteria > Bacteroidota > Bacteroidia > Bacteroidales > Bacteroidaceae > HGM04593. The sequence goes on from JAFXGX010000006.1 coordinate 30,459, forward strand.
CAACGGCATGCTGTTCGAGGGAATAAAGGACGGCAAGGTAGTTGACAAATGGACAATTTACAGTATCGGTGGCGGCGAGCTCGCAAACGAAGAGACTACAAAGAACGAGGAAGACATATACCCGTTGACAACCATACACGAGATTATGGACTGGTGCGATGAGACAGGATGCACCTTCTGGGAGTATGTCGAGAAGTATGAAGGTCCCGAAATATGGGACTACCTTACCGAAGTGTGGGAGACCATGAAAAGCACAATCAAGCGAGGGCTTGAGAATGAAGGCGTACTGCCAGGCGGTCTCGGATTACAGCGCAAGGCAAACGTATACCTCAACAAATCGCAGTCATACAATGCAGCCGTGAGCAGCAAGGCTAAAGTATATGCCTATGCACTTGCCACCAGCGAGGAGAATGCCAGCGGAAGCACCATTGTTACAACACCCACATGTGGTTCAAGCGGAGTGCTGCCGGCAGTGCTCTACCATCTGCATACATCGCATAACTGCTCGGACAAACGTATTCTGCGTGCTATTGCCACAGCCGGATTGTTCGGTAACGTAGCCAAGGAGCATGCCTCCATCTCAGGTGCAGACGTGGGTTGCCAGGGCGAGATAGGTGTTGCCTGCGCCATGGCGGCAGCAGCGGCATGCCAACTGTTCGGCGGAACTATAAACCAGATTGAATATGCTGCCGAGATGGGCCTTGAGCATCATCTCGGACTCACATGCGACCCACTCTGTGGACTTGTTCAGGTACCTTGCATCGAACGTAACGCCATTGCCGCATCACGCGCTCTCGACGCATGCACATACTCCGCACTCTCGGACGGCAAGCACAAGATTGACTACGACCGCATAGTTGAGGTAATGAAGGAGACCGGACACGACTTGCCGAGCCTCTACAAGGAGACATCAACCGGCGGTATTGCCAAGATTGACATCAGCAAGCGCCGCGGCTTCCGTAAGATTCTCGACACACTGCATATAACAAAGAACAAGTGAAAAGGAGAGGGTTAATGTTTAATGTTTAACAGGAATTCTTTTCTTTCATTGGTATTCACGAGATAAGGCACTATAAATAATGAAAAGACTACTTTTACTTCTTGCTCTTCCGTTGCTGTTTGCATCGGCAAAGGGCAATGCACAGAACGAGAACAATGACAACAAGGTAAAGCCGAACTATGAACTTGCAGAGCGCTTTTCTCCGAAGAAAGTCGGCAGAATGGTAAAGCAGACAAGAGTACAGCCTGTATGGTTCGAGGACGGCAAGCGGTTCATATACTCATGGAGCGACACCAAAGAGCGCAACTTCTACATCGTTGATGCCGTAAAGGGCACAAAGCGCAAGCTCTGGGACATGGATTGGCTGGCAAAGGAGGTCACTGTGCGCACCGGCGACCCTTATGACGCACTGCACCTGCCAATAGGCATCAACAGAATAATACGCGAAGGACGTTACGTGCGTTTTGACATTGCCTCAAAGAAAGAGGTTGACCGCGAGTTGCCACGCCACGAGCGCAACGACAGCACCAAAATAAAGGAGAACAAGGGCAAGAAGATGAACAAGACCTTCTACTTCGAGTATGACATCAAGACAGGCGAACTGCTCGAGCGTACAAAGGATGAGATTGATGACCTCTACCCCAACTACCCCGCATGGGCAAACGTATCGCCCGACGGCAAGGTCGCTATCTACGAGAAGAACTACAACCTGTGGTACATGTCAATGGAGGACCTTGAGAAACTGCGCATATGGGACAAGGACACAACCGTTGTCGAGCATCAGCTGACATTCAACGGCCGCCCCAACTGGTGCTATGCACACCACTCGCTCGATGAGAAGCCCGACAGCACCAAGCGCTACCGCGTATATGCACTGTGGAGCCCCGACTCACGTCACTTCGTGATGACACACCGCGCCGACTCCATTCTCTCGAAGATGTGGGTAATAAACTCTCTGAGCAGCCCACGCCCCAAGCTCGAGACATATTACTATCAGATGCCGGGCGAGGAGACTCCGGTAACAACAATGGAGCTCTTTGATTTCGAGAACAAGACTAGCAGGAACATCAACGTGTCACAGTTCAAGCAGCAGCGCCTGGGCATATTCAGGAAGCCAGGCACGCACGCCACTAACTACGAGAGCCCACGCAAGAACATCTGGCTCGGCGATGAGAACGGCTTCTACTTCGAGCGCATAAGCCGCGACATGAAGAAGATTGAGGTTTGCCACGTATCACTCGACTGCGACACCGCGAAGGCACTTGTACGCGAGGAGATGAACACAAGCATAGAGAGCAAGCAGATACGCCTTGTAAACGGCGGCAAGCAATTCATCCAGTGGTCGGAGCGCACAGGCTGGGCAATGCTCTACCTTTATAATGCAGACGGAACGCTCGTGAACGCAATCACAGACGGCGCATACCACGTAGAGGATGTTGTTGCCGTAGATGAGAAGGCAAAGAAAATATACTTTACAGCATGCGGCTACAACAAAGAGGAGAACCCGTACTACATGCACCTGTTCAGCGTAAACTTCGACGGTAGCAGCCTGAAGCAGATTGATGATACGGACATGAACATCAGCAGCTATTCGGTAGCCGAGAACGGCGAGGCGTTTGTTGTCACAGCATCACGCGTTGACACCACACCTGTGAACCATGTATACAGCAAGAACGGCAAGAAGAACGTCGAACTTGGGACAGCCGACCTTTCACAGCTTTTTGCCGCAGGATACAAGTTCCCCGAACGTTTCACTGTGAAGGCTGCCGACGGAATTACCGACCTCTACGGAGTGATGTACAAGCCATTCGATTTTGACTCTACAAAGTGCTACCCGCTCATTGAGTACGTATACCCCGGCCCGCAGACCGAGGCTGTCAACGAGAGCTGGTCGAGCGGCATGAACCGCATTGACCGCCTTGCACAGATGGGATTCATAGTCGTCACTGTGGGTAACCGAGGCGGACACCCCAACCGTTCCAAGTGGTACCACAACTTCGGTTACGGCAACCTGCGTGACTATGGTCTCGCCGACAAGAAAGTGGCAGCACAGCAGCTCATTGCACGCCACAGCTTCATCGACGGCAATAATGTGGGCATCCATGGACACTCAGGCGGCGGTTTCATGTCTACTGCGGCCATACTCACATACAACGACTTCTTCAAGGCAGCCGTTTCATGTGCCGGCAACCACGACAACCGCATCTACAACAACTGGTGGAGCGAGAAGCACCACGGCATAAAGGAGAACATAAGGGAGAAGACAAACAAGGAGGGAGTGATTGAGCGCGACACAACATTCGCATACAACATAAGCACCAATCAGGAGCTTGCAGGCCGCCTGAAGGGACACCTGCTGCTGGTAACCGGCGACATGGACAACAATGTACATCCGGCAAACACCACACGCGTTGTAGACGCCCTCATACGCGCCAACAAGCGCTTTGAAATGCTAATACTACCTGGTGACAGGCACGGCTTTGAGACTAAAGACGAATATTTCTTCTGGAAGATGGCCGACTTCTTCAGCAAGCACCTGCTCGGTGAAGCAAAAGAGAGCGAGGTCGACATAAAGGAGATGAACAACGACTGACAACCTTGATAAGTACCAAACAAAGAGTGCAGCTCAAAACGAGCTGCACTCTTTTGTTCTCATAGCTGATTATCAATCCTCGATGCGTGCGAGTTTCACAGTGAAATGACGCATCAGTTCGGTCTCCCAAACAATCTTTACACCATGCTTGATACTGTCACGACGGTCGTAGACGTTCTTGAGTGCAACAGCAATGACATCCATGTGATTATTTGTATATACACGACGTGCGATGCAGAGACGCAGCAGGTCAAGACCACCGAAACGGTTCTCGCGTGTTACGGGATCACGGTCGGCAAGAATATAACCGATTTCGCAACCGCGAATGCCGGCCTCAAGGTATAGTTCAATTGCCAATGTCTGCGCAGGGAACTCTTCCTTAGGCACATTGGAGAGCACACGGTCGGCATCGATGAAGAGAGCATGTCCACCGACAGGACGCTGATAAGGGATACCGAACTCATCCAGACGGGCTGCCAGATACTGTACCTGACGGATGCGTGTCTCGATATTGTCGAACTCAGTGTTCTCCTCGAGACCTACAGCAAGAGCCGCCATGTCACGGCCGTTCATACCGCCATATGTAAGATAGCCCTCAAAAGGAATACAATATTTCTTTGCCCCCTCGTACCAGTCCTCGTGACGTGTAGCGATGAAACCGCCCATGTTTACAAGACCGTCCTTCTTTGAAGACATTGTCATGCCGTCGGCAAGCGAGAACATCTCCTTTACAATCTCCTTGATTGTCTTGTCGGCATAGCCCTCTTCGCGTGTCTTGATGAAATAGGCATTCTCCACGAAACGTGCCGAGTCATAGATGACACGCTTACCGTACTTGTCTGCAAGGGCACGTACCTCGCGCAGGTTCTGCATTGATACGGGCTGTCCGCCGGCAGTGTTGTTGGTGATTGTAATGATGATGAACGGAATCTTGTCGCCATGCTGCTGAAGTGCCTCTTCGAGTTTCTTGGGGTCGACGTTGCCCTTGAAAGGTATCTCGAGCTGAGTATTCTTGGCATCATCAATGGTGCAGTCCAGCGCTACGGCCTTTCGGCTCTCGATGTGTCCTTTGGTGGTGTCGAAGTGTGAGTTTCCGGGAACGACAGCACCCGCTGTCACAAGGTGGCTGAAGAGCACATTCTCGGCGGCACGGCCCTGATGGGTAGGTATGACGTAGCTGAAACCAGTGAGCCTTTCAATGGTATCTTTCAGCTGAAAGAACGAAGATGAACCTGCATAGCTTTCATCGCCCATCATCATGGCTGCCCATTGGCGGTCACTCATGGCACCGGTACCCGAGTCGGTAAGGCAGTCGATATACACTTGCTCCGATTTCAACTGGAATAGGTTGTAATCGGCCTCTTTAATCCATTGCTCGCGCTCCTCGCGGGTACTCTTACGGATTGGTTCAACCATCTTGATTTTCCAAGATTCTGCAAAAGGTAGTTCCATAGTAATAAAATATTATAGTTAGTTGATTATAAGTATCTACAGTGATAATGGCTCATAAGGCAGCCCCCATGCCTCTGCGACCTCTTTATATACGACCTTGCCCTCGACCACATTTAATCCCTTGCGAAGTTCTTCGTTGTCAGCACAAGCCTTGCGCCACCCCTTGTCAGCAAGCTGTAGAGCATAGGGCAACGTTGCGTTTGTAAGTGCAAGGGTCGATGTATAAGGTACCGCGCCCGGGATATTGGCTACGCAGTAGTGCAGGATGCCGTCGACATAATACGTAGGCTCCTCGTGCGTTGTCGGATGAGAGGTCTCGAAGCAACCGCCCTGGTCAATGGCAACATCTACAAGCACGCTACCCGGCTCCATCAGAGCGAGCATCTCGCGTGTAACCAGTTTTGGTGCCTTGGCTCCAGGGATGAGTACGGAACCAACAACAAGGTCAGCACTCTTCAGCTCCTCGCGTATATTATACTCCGATGAGATCAGAGTCTTTACATTACGTGGCATTACGTCAGCAAGATAGGCAAGGCGAGGCAAGGAGATGTCGCAGATAGTAACATCGGCACCCATACCCGCAGCAGTGCGCGCTGCGGCAGTTCCCACCACTCCGGCACCAATTACAAAAACCTTGGCAGGTTTTACTCCGGGTACTCCACCCATGAGTTTGCCCTTGCCGCCACGCGGACGTTCAAGGAAGTAGCAACCCTCCTGTGTAGCCATGCGTCCTGCAACCTCTGACATCGGTACAAGCAGCGGCAGCGAGCGGTCCTTGCGCTCTACCGTCTCATAGGCACAGCACACCGCCCCGCTCTCAATCATAGCCTTGGTAAGAGGTTCGCTTGAAGCAAAATGGAAATAGGTAAATACCAGCTGGCCACTACGCACAAGCCCATACTCGCTTGCAATAGGCTCCTTAACCTTTACAATCATATCGGCAGCAGCATATACCTCTTCTATTGTAGGCAGTATCTTTGCACCTGCCGCCGTATATGCCTCATCACTGAAGCCGCTGTTCACACCTGCAGAAGCCTGCACATAGACAACGTGACCATGCCTGGTCATCTCCTGAACGCCGGAAGGTGTCATGCCGACACGGTTCTCATTGTTCTTGATTTCTTTTGGAACACCGATAATCATAGTCGTAAAGTTTAAATGTTATTGTAATTGTATTTTTACCTTATTGCCATTCGTGGTGCAATCAAGAGATTCTTCACTGCGTTCAGAATGACAAAACAGAGAGCTAAAACAGACAATCTCTTTACGGAGAGTGAAAGTAGAGAATAAATGCAAGAAAAGAAAGAATTGTTCCTTAATTTTTTTTAAAACGTGTCGACAAACAGAAAGAGGATGACTCAAAAGTCATTTTACAAAGAATGCAATCCCCGTTAGAATATACTCTATCGGGGATTGCTCGTTCAAAATAGGGCTTTTGGGCCAGTTACCTTTTCTTGTAGAACATCTTGACTGGCTTATAGCATATGTTATCGTACTTCTCGAGCACCGTGCCCTTGTCGGTATCGAACACCCAGACACTGCCGTTAAGTCCCTCCTGACCCGGCTCATAGAAAGCAACATATGTTTTCATGTGGTCGGCGCTTATCTCAAATTCGGTAATTACGGCATTGTCGCTGCCCACAGAGAGCAACACAGGAGCATTGGCAAGACTTGCTATGTTGCTGTTGTAATTCCAACGGCGCACCTTATTTCCATCGGCAAACAATAGTGAATAGAATGTCTTGTTTGCCACATTCGGAGTGTTTACCTTGAACGGACTGTTCACAAGCGCGCCTTGTGTGGTGTTGGCTGTTGTAAATGTGTGCTTCATTTCGGTAAAATCATAACCCCAGAAATCGGTATACATCACCTCGCTGCGGGTTATCGGGGTATTCGCTATGTTTGTCATGACAAGAAACTCCTGACGGTCACCCGAGGCTGCCTTCTGCTCCTGTGTCATCCGTATCTTGGTCATTGCCACAAGATTGCGGTTGTTAAAGTAGTTCTTGCTCTTGAAGAGCGAATCAGTCAGCATAAGATGATATTCGGTACTGCAATAATAGGGGCCATAACCGTTATATATCTGGGCGATAGCATTATTATGGTTATCCCAAAGCAGTATGTCATAACTGCTGCCGCTTGAAACAATACAGTTCTGCGCATATGTCGACTGCAGCTTGCGGGGCTTGGCTATTGCAGACTCCGTTGTAGAGAAGTCATAGACCTTGCCATTCTCACATATTATGGGATATGATGTTCCGGAATAGGCCATGTCAGGGATTCCCAACAATGTAGGCTTGAAGTCATCATATTCAGGCACTGTGAACATATTCTCAACTACAAGGGTCTTCTCGTTGAGGTAATAGATAGTAGGTAAATCGCCACGCTCCCCACCACCCTGGCAGGCAATGATGAGATTTCCGCTGCACTGTACAGCATCGGCGACACCTGCAGCAAACTGCATGTCGGGGTTGTTTATGGCAAAGCAATCGCCTGTAGTAAAGGAAGCTTCTTCATTGTCAAGCGGCTTCTGCATGAACGAAAGCATCGAGTTGCCGCCCTCATCCCGGCTCAACAACGTTATGCCCTCTTCATAAGGAGAGTTCACATAGAGGACAAAAGGGAAGAAGCTCTTGCCGTCTTCGTTCTCAACAATCAGACGGCAGTTGTACTTGCCCAGTGAGGTACCCACAAAGACAAACCTCTCCTCGTTGGAGTATGCATCAAGCTCTATCTCCCAAGTATATGTCAAGGGTTTCTGCTTGTTTGTCTGTGTAACCACAGGCTCAATCACAAGCGTCTGGTTCTTGTCAATATTGTATATGCTGTCAATACCCGATTCTATCATTATATGCGAAAGCGGACGTGTCGCCTCGGTTGTCTCATCACTAAAACATGCCACCATAATGGGCAGAAACGCCAATATCAGGCACAATCTTAATATTCTCATATCTTTAATACGGTTTATCGTTCGGAAAATGTTTACGACGCTACGGTATACGGGTCGGGGAAGTCAAACGGAAAGTCGGGGAACTCAGCCAGTATTCCCTCCCTGTTTGCAGGGTCCTCAAAGAACTCATACATCTTTGAATAGATATACTTGACAAAGATTGTACGATACTGGTAAGGGTCGCCGTATGGGATATGCTCAAGATTCTCACCATAGAGTTCAACCATCTTTCTGTATGTCTCGGGGTGTATCTCCTCCACTGCGTGGAAGTACTCCACCATCTTAATGAACTTGAGCGGATGCCACTCGCCGAGGTATCGTTTCTGCCACACCTTCTCGCCATGGGCATTGTACCATTCAGGCTGGTCCACGGAGTTATCGAAACGGAACATTCGGACCTGAGACAACGAGTCGAGAGTTGGCGCAAAAAAGCGGTTGTCTATCAACTGAAGACAAAGAGTGTATCTCTCATAGCCATCGATGTAGTTACCCTTCAGCTCATCGCGGTATACAGTGACAGGAATAACACCCTCTACAGAGTCGGGCATTATACACGCTTCGCCTATTGTGAAGTGCACACCCTCGAGCGCATTTGTGGAATCGGGCATTATCACATAGCCAATCTCACGTTTTTCCTTGCTGATACCTCCCATGACCTTTACCGGGATATTGTATGTATACTCCCTTACCTCAACAGGAGTGACACCAAACGAGTAGTTCAGCGTATCTTTCGTGAAGTATATGCCCGAATGAGAGAGGTCGAACCTCATGTAATCCTCATCATTGCATGCAGTGATAAGCGACAACACAGGCAACATAAGTGCCATAATGGCATATCTTATTATCTTTTTCATTTTCATCTTCTTTATTTTCTGTTTCCTAGTTGCGGTTTTCAATCTCGACATCGGGAACAGGAATAGAATAAATTCCGTCAGCCGGGTTATAGGTACTCTTGCCGTCATGCGAGAGGATAGGGAGATTCTGACGCTTCATATTGAAGTACGTCTGCCCCTCGCCAATCATCTCCTTATAACGCTCATCGTTTATCAGTTCAACTGTGAGAGTCTTATCCGCCTCAAGGGGGTCGAGGCCACGATGCATGCGCACGTCGTTATAAAGGGCGAGAGCCGCATCGTAGTCACTGTCGAGCAATGCCTCGGCCGCAATGTAATACATCTCGGGCAAACGGATAAGGTTCACACCAAGGATAAGCTCAGCAGGACGGTCAGAAGGCATATTGTTAAGTTCGTAGATGTCGGTTAACTTGCATAGGCGGTACTTGACGTCATCGCCGACCCCAGACTCTGAGAAGTAGGCCATTGTGCGGAAGTCGAGACCCGAAGCATCCCTCTCATAAAGTTCCATGAAGTCATCGCGCAAGTCCAGCGAATAGTACGATGTGACCTGCTGCAGTTTCCCGCTCACATTTGTATAGAAGCCAGGAAAATAGATTCCGAAGATAGTCTCCTTGCGCGACAGCACGCCCGCAAGGTCGTTTACGACCTCGGTCTTCTCCTTGAGAGAAAACTTGCCCCCACTGATGACTTTTTGGGCATATAAGGCAGCCATCTCGTTATTTCCCATAGTCAGGTATACACGTGCCAGTGTCGCCCGCACTGCATGAAGGTTGAAATGTATCTGACGGTCGAGCATGAAGTTACCTGAGCCCGCATAATCCTCTTCATCGGCAAGGAGAGCCTCAGCCTCGAGCAGGTCGGCAACAATGTGCTCATAGTTCTTTGCAAGAGACTCGAATTCGGGTGTCTTGAGCGAGAATTCCGTAGCATAAGGAATGCCGCCTGCTTCGGGATTTACCGTGTACTGAGCTGCAAAAAGACGCACAAGGTCGAAATGCATGAAAGCGCGCATACCGAGCGCCTCGCCACGATAGAGAGTATAAGGGTACTCTGTCGCATTAGCCACAAGCGGAGCATCAAGGATGCTGTTCACGTTGGAAATGTTCTTGTACATCGCTGTCCAGACGCCCTCGAAGACGCTTTTGACCGATGAATGTTCCCATTTGTAGCCGCCCATGGCTGTCACGCCCGTGTTGCCATAGCACCACAAAGTCTGTGACAGAATCTCCAAGGTTGAAAAATGCAATTCCTGACCATAAAGCGTCTGTTGGCGCATCTGCGCATAAACACCATACATGGCGTCTTCAATACCCTCGGGAGTAGACAGTAACGGGTCACGCTTTACCTGACCGTCGGGAGTGATATCAAGGAAATCATCACACGATGTTGTAGCAACCATCATTGCACACAACAGCAATATCATATATTTCATCTTCTTCATAGTAGCTGTTTCTTAGAGTGTAACATTCAGGTAGAACTCAAATCCCTGACTATAGAGGTAATCGGTACCGCGCTCAATCTTCACCGTCGAGAAACGGAGCATATCGGTAAAATTCACACCCACACGCATATTGCGCAGACTCATGCGCTTGCACAGTTCATCGCCGAACTCATAACTGAGGTTCAATGAACCGAGCGAGAGGGTATTCTCCTTCTCGGCAAAGCGGTCGGTCTGCTGAGGACGCGACGTATCGGCAATATCCTTGTAGATAGCATGGTCTCCGGGCTGCTTCCAACGGTCATCGAACACACGCTGGTCGGCATTGAAGCGCGGGTCGGCACCCTCGACCTTTGTAGCACGGGTAGTATTGTATACCCAGGCTCCCATCCTGAAGTTGAAGAGCGCATAGAGGCTGAACCCTTTCCAGTAGAGGTTAGTACTGAATGTACCTGCAAACGCAGGTTCAGTGTCACCGATGAGCACCTTGTCGGCGGGGTCATACTCGAATGTACGTTCGCCGTTACGCTTGATGTAGACCTCCTTACCCGTTGCAGGGTCAATACCGCCCGAACGCACCAGCTTGAGTGCTGTCACACTCTCGCCCTCGGCATACTGCGGCAGCGGAGTCAGATAGAAATCCGCATTCTCCTGATTCTCCTTGTTGATTTCCTCAAGCGCCTTATTTATCTTGGTAATCTTGTTACGGTTCATGTAACCGCTTGTCGCCAGACGCCAGTAGAAATCGTTGGTACGGAAGATGTAACCGTCGAGCTGGTACTCTATACCTTTGTTCTGCAGTTCGCCAAGGTTCGACTTTGCAGTTGTCACACCCGTTGACGGGGCCTTTGCCTTATCGAGCAGAAGGTCGGTGGTGTTGCGTATATAAGCATCGACAACAAGGTTCAGACGACGGTCGAACATACTGAGGTCAAGACCTACGTTATAGTTCATCGTACGTTCCCATGTAAGGTCGACATTTCCGATAGTGACCGGTATGGCACCGATACCGTTCTTATACTCATAGTCATTGAGATACTGGTACATTGTCATGGCCTGGAACGGGCTGAAACTTACCTTTCCCGTGTAACCCATACTTCCACGCAGCTTGAAGATATCGAAATGCTCCTTGACACTCTTCATATAAGGCTCGTTCATTATGTTCCATCCAAGACCACCGGACCAGAAGTGTCCGAAACGGTTGTTCTCGCCGAACTGCGAAGAGCCGGTCATGCGCCATGTGGCATCCATGAAGTAACGGTTGCGCCACGAGAAGTTACCCGTCGTGAAAAGACCCACATCGGCACTCTCGGCCTGTGAGCCGAAAGGCTTGCTGTCCGTAGGATAACCTGCCGCGTTTCCTATGTATGAGAGGTGGTCACTGAAGAAACCGATTGCCTGCATTGTCTCGCTTGTGCTCTCGGCATGGTTAATCTCCCAACCGGCAGAAAGGCTGACAAGAGAGTTATCCTTGAAGAACTTATTGAAAGTACCTACGATATTACCGCTGTAGCTTGTACCCCTGGTAGCACCTTTGGTGTACTGTCCTTTCTTGCTGAGGTCGGTCTCCGATTTATAGATACGCGACTTGGGCGATGTGAATATATCGCTGCTGCCCGTTGCACTCGAGATATTGAAATGACCTGTAAGAAGGAACATCTTGCTGATGTCCCAACGGAAATCGGTGCTGTTGGTAAGTGTGCGCTCGCCGCTCTTCGAGAAGCTGCCGAGAGAAGCCTCATAAAGAGGATTGTCGGCATCCCATGAGAGTTTCTCGTTCGGGGTTCCGTCCTCGTTGTACATCCTGTCATAGGGATTCATGCGCACATACTGCGAGAAGGAGCCATAAGGTGAGTTCTTTACAGAAATCTCCTGATACGTGGTACGGTTCGAAATTGTTACAGAGCCGATGAAATAGTCGAGCTTGAAACCAAGGCTGTAACGTTTGCGGTAGTCATCCTTCATGACACCCTTTGTATCGCCGTAACGGCCAGTGAGTTCATAGCGGAGATTCGATGCACCGCCATATATACGCAACGAGTGGTCATGTGAAAGCGCTGTACGCGCCGGCTGCGACAGCCAATCACTGTTCTGCCCCGCTGCTATAAGCTTATAGCGCTGGTTATACAGCTCGTCATATTCATACTGCAACGGAAGACCTGTTGCTGAATTTATCGCACCTTTGGCATCATAAAGTCCTGCCAGACGCTCATATTCAAGTTTTTCCCTCGCATTGAGCACATTGTAGTCACCCAGCATGGGGAACTGCAGGTTGCCGGTAAAGTTGTACTGCACACGCAAAGTACTCTCAAGTATAGGCTTGCGGGTGATGACAATAACACCGTTTGCCGCCTTTGAACCGTAGAGCGCAGTTGCCGAGGCATCCTTGAGTACGGTAATCTTCTCTATCTCATTTATGTCGAGGTCATAAAGGTCCTGCATCGTAATCTCTGTTCCGTCGAGGATGATTGTAGGCTGATTAACCTGCTGACCACTGTTCGAGAACGAACTCATACCACGGAGCACAAGTTCCGGGGTATGGTTAGGGTTAGAGCCCTGACTTGTGTTCTGCACCATTGCCATACCGGGAGTAAGCGCCGAGATTGCCGTTATGAGGTTTGTTCCTGACACCTGCTTGAGTTCAAGACCGCTTACCTCGGTAACCGAACCTGTAAATGTCTCCTTGTTCTTGGATACAAAGCCCGTTACCACAACATCATCAAGCAGATTGGAATCCTCGGAAAGCTCTACACGCAGATTTACCAGCGCGCCGTTCTTTGAATCGAATGTTACAGTCTTGTAACCAATGAAAGAGACCTGAAGCTCAAACTCCTTGACAGGCGATGCAATCTTGAACTCGCCTTTGTAGTCTGTAGATGTACCTACAAGCAGTTTGCCACCTGACCACAATGCGACATTGGCGCCTATGACGGGCTCGCCTGTTGCCTTGTCGATGACAGTTCCTGAAGCCACGGCTTTAACAGGCACTTCATCAGGTGCTGTGCCGGATACTGTTCCTACCGCATAGGCACCGGATACCGGCACTGCAACAAGCAGCATCAGCATCAATATCCTGCGGAGAATCGCTATCGTTAATTTACTGTTTTTCATATATAAAATTCAAAAAAATATAAACATTTGACCACACAAAGCCATTTACGGAAAATGGGAACGCAAAAATACAAAAAAGAAGTGTCCCAGCAATAATGCGGGGACACTTTTATTATATGTTAATAATATTATTTAATATAACTTATTAAGAAGTCCATATACCATATGGCTCGCTTTTTCATCATCGACAGCAAAAATCACTTTACAAGGATTTTTTTGCCATTGACTATGTAAAGGCCGGGAGCGGTAATCTGCTCTATTCTGCGACCCTGGATATCAAAGATGCCCTTAACGATATTGTTCTCTGTATTCACATTCTCAACAGAAGAAGAGCTACCTGCTGCCACAAGAACGGCATTCTTATACAATGCACCGGCAACCTCGCTCTTATCATTGTAGTTCATTACCTTAATAAAGAAATTTGCAATAGATATCGTACCGTCCTCATTAAGTGTCATCTTCACCGGTGATGTTGTAGCATTCATGTCATAGATTTTATAGTATTGTTCACCGGGAACTATTGCACCGCAAAGCCCGCCGACAACCATTTCAGCACTATTGCCATCCTCTGCTATATTCAATTTGATAACATACTGACCAAGTTGCTTGCCCATGAAAGAACTGATATAGTAATAACTGTCCATGCCATACTGCGAACCGTCAAAGTAAGTAATATTCACATCAAACTCCGCGGGGAACTCAACATCCTGACAGTAAATATCTACAGCACCGGCCTTGAATCTATAATCACCGGTCCAGTCAAATACAGGCTCTTCGGCACTCTCTTTTACAGCAGACATATTCTGGTAGAACACGACAGGAGTCTGGGCACCTGTATTAAAATCAAGTATCTGGATGAAAAGATCCTCAATCTTCACTGAGCCGTCCTCATTGGGAGTAATAGTGAAGTTTGTTGCTGTGCCTGACGAGTTTGTCAACTGTATATAAGTACCATCCTCATTACGTTTCAAGAACGCACAGCCATAATAACCATCAAGCGCTACAGTAGCTGTTCCGTCGGCATTAGGAGTAAGCTTCAGGCCTCCCTGGTTCACGCCATACAGGTCATAACCAAAAAGCTGGTCAACATAGTACATACCGGTAGCCTCGTAATATGTAACATTCATGGGGAATTCTGCAGGCCATGAAGAGATGTCCTCGGTACCGGCCTTAATGATATCTGTAGCAGGGTTACCTACCTTCACATTCCATACACCGTCCCAGGTAAATGCCTGTGAACCGCCATCTGCACTCTTGAGAGTACCTGCGATATACCACTGGTGATACTCACCGTTAACATACAAAGAATCGGCAGTTTCATCCTTGGTCTTACCCATCTTGTCGCTTGCGAATGAGAAACCGTTGTAGAGAGTAAATGCACTCTCTGACTGGCTCTTGAACTCGATTGTACCTTTCTTTGCAGGACCGTACATAGGAGCGAAACGGATACCTTTAGCCTCGTCAAGATAAGTACTATCATAAGCAAGCGCCAAGGTATTGCCGTCGAATGTAGCAGGCAGCTCAATATTGTTGTAACCTTCGATGGCAATTGTCGCAGTATATGCAAGGTTGTCGTCACCGCTCTTTGTAAGTGCTATTGAGAAATCAGTTGGAATTACAGAGCCCTCCATTGTATCGTATGCACCGCTACCTGCTACAAAATTCCAGTCGCCGCTGATATCGGCAACCTCAATTGTCTCAGCCTCAACAAGTGTCATCTTCACGTTTGTATACTTTGCGATGATAGTAGCCTTGGGGGACTGAAAATCTGAAATGGCAACCACAGTGAAATCAGGAACAGTAATCTCCTTTGTCTCGGGGTTATAAGAGTAATAAACAGGGCCATAGCCCTCAACCTCCCATTCGCTTGTAGCGTCATTGAAGTAACCATAAGGGTTGTCACCGTTTATGTTCGCGAGATAAAGTCCATTCCACAATTGCGGAGTATTCGGGTTAGTGACCTTCAGCATCTTTTTCTCTGTGCTGATTGCATTGATGTTCTGTTGGGTCTGGGAACCGGCAAAACCGACAATCTTGGCTATGTAATTGGCATCTTCGGAAATTGTTACATCCGACTCTGCGGGAAGCTGGTTCTTGTAAGTCTCTCCGGCCTGTGTATACTCCATAGTAGCTGTAAACTTGTACTTACCGAAAAGGTCCGCTACAGAACTTACCTGTGCTGTGGCATTTATTGCCATAAAAAGCACAAGGCAAAATAACATAAGGTAGTTTTTCTTCATAAAATTCATTTTTAATAATAAATTGACAATCATTTCCTAATTGAATGGGCAAAAATACAAATAAATCCAGATAAAACGAAAAAAATGTCGATTAATTACTCAATCAATCGACATTTTAACATCCTGCAAACATCCTGTCACTCAAGAGCCTCAAGAAACGCCTTCAGTGCGTCGCCGCTACTCGGGCGCATAGCTTTGTATGTATGCAGCTTACCCCCTTTATCATATATAAGGAAAAAGGGGATTCCCTTAACGTTCAATGCATTGCAGAGTGTGTTATCCCTATCGTGCAGCTGGTTGCCGTGCATACCGAGTTCAACCATTTTCTTTTTCCAAGCCTCCTTGTCGGTATCTGTCGATATTGAAAGAAACACCACATTCTCATTCTGCAGCTCCTTCTCAAGCGCCTGCAAATGAGGCACCTCCTTGCAACATGGTCCGCACCAGCTCGCCCAAAGGTCTATGTAAACATATTTACCCTTGAAAGAGGAAAAATCGACAACATTGCCTTCGGCATCCTCAAGTACCACTCCGGCAGGGAAGAGAGAACCGGCAATCGTTGCCTTTCGCTTGATATACTCATCCACATATCTTTGTGGCAGCCCATATTTCTCTATAGCCTGCTGCAATTGCGCCAGGCCGCCCTCAAAATCCCCTGCATAATCATGCTCCGAAAGGAACACGGCAAGCAGAGACGATGCTACTTTGAGACGCACCGCCTCATTCTCATATTCGGCATACAGTTGTTCCAATCGCCCAAGCAGCCCCTTATCGGCAGGAATAGTACTTGCAATCATCTGGGAGGCCGCCGGGAACAGCGGAGTATATTCACTGTCGAGAGCAATCTCTATGCCCGGAAGCACATCGGTAACATCAAAGCCTACAGCAGACGGTTCGATATTCTGCGCACGCGGTATCGACATATAGGCATTATAGGCACGCGTAAAGGCCCAGACTTTCATATAATCGACAACCGGACGGGAGATTCTGTACTTTCTGTTCAAGGACTCAGTAGCAAGCCCATACCCCTCGACAAGCATCCTTAAGCTATCACTGCCCAGCCCCTGCTTAGTCCACAGAGCGCGGTCAAGGTCATTCATTACCACGTTCAGTTCCGACAAGGCTCTGTTCTCGGGGGTATCATCAAGCATAAGCATATACCCTTGCATCCCAAAAGAGAGTCGTGCCTTGTTCTCCTCATCAGGCACAACATGAACAGTCGACATCAGCTGACGGTTGTCATATACCACCACAATGTTATAAAGTCCTTTTCCCGACACAGGTATTCCACCCACATATTTGCCCTCTTTCCCGCGCAACTGTATGGCTCTTTCCACACCATCGACAGCCAGAGGAAGAATATACACTTTGAGTTCGCTCTGCACCGCAGGCTCGAACGAGAGTTCAAAACGGACACGCTGCGCCTGTACAGTAGCGACAGCAAGCAGCGCAAGAATAAAAAAAGAATATAGCTTCTTCATAGTTTTTCAGTTATTATACACCCGCAAAAATAGTCATAATCCGTCATATTTTCAAAAAAGCATTACACGGACAAGATATTTTAACAATAAAAACGCTTGGAATTTCACAAAAAACATATCTTTGCGCCAAAGCATACACATAGCACACAACTTACCATTTATAACTCAACTTTAATATGAAAAAGATTTTCTTTACACTACTTTGCGCAGCAGTGATGATATCATGCGGCGGCAACAAGGAGAAAAACAACGAGTGCGGTAACAACCATGCAGAATGTACACACCAGCACGGTGACTGCGACGGCAGCCATGAGGATTGCACGGGAGAATGCGAAAGCGGCGCCGGCGAATGCGAGAACTGCGCAAGCAAGGGCGAAGCGAAGGCCGAGGCAAATGCAGGCTGCATTCAGGTAGACAACGATATGTTCCTTAGCAAGATTGCAGACTACAATGCCCCTGAGTGGAAATATCTGGGCGACAAGCCGGCCATTGTGGACTTCTACGCAGACTGGTGCGGTCCCTGCAAGAGAATTGCGCCACTGCTCGATGAAGTTGCAAAGGAGCATGCAGGCAATCTTTACATATATAAGGTAAACGTGGACAATTGCCCCGAGATTGCAAACGCTTATCAGATTTCAGCTATCCCTACCCTGCTGTTCATCCCTGTTGAGGGCGAACCGATAAAGGTTGTGGGTGGTCTGGAGATGCCTGCGATTGCCGAGAACATTGCAAAGATAATGAAGTAACAGACATATACCGACATGTAGCAAAGCAGTCATTGGCCGGCCAATGACTGCTTTGCTATACTATATATATTAGGCTCAACGTAAAAAGTTGAGTGATGCTTCTTATGATGACATAGAAATGGGGATAGACATCAGTCTTGTATTCTTCAATACGACTTACCCTTGACCTGTTGTTGTATATTCTTTTTGTAGTCGTTCTATCATGTCCTTTTGGCGCCCAAAAGATACGATTAAACGAGTGAAACGCTAAGCTTGCTTAAGCGTTTTGTAACGAGTGCAAGTATCTTATCTAAAGGACCAAAAGGCCCGGCACAGGCAAAAGTTGTTGACAGTGACGCCTTATAGCAACCCAC